>NZ_JBSSBR010000032.1:0-30792 GCF_054059035.1 Thermostichus sp. MS-CIW-36 | reverse complement strand
GCGGGATACCGCCATTCTGTTTGGAAACAAACAGAATGCTATCGCTGCATAGTTGAACAGTGATGTTCAGCAGTGTTCAGCGTAAATGTATCAGACGCGACAGGCACTGAACACTCTGGAAGTGTTTGTTAGCGTTTCGTAGGTCTTTCGGAGCGGTCATCAGTACCCCGTTGAGCAGCCAGAAATTGTTAAGCTTAACGCACGGATGGCAGTATCCGGCCATGCCCCGAGTGACAACTGCTGACGAGCTGCTGACAGAATATGCCTCTGGCGAGCGCAACTTTCAAGAATCCAACCTGGTGGGGGTGGACTTGGTGCGCTCCAACTTGCAAGGGGTGAATCTGAGAGGGGCCAACCTCTCCTTTGGCAAGCTGAGTGGCATTAACCTGCAGGAAGCCGATTTGCGCGGCGCCGATCTCAGCTCGGCCAACTTGATGGGGGCCAACCTCCGCGGGGCCAATCTTTGGGAAGCCAACTTGATCGGCGCGGATCTCAGCTTTGCCGACTTGCGGGAAGCCAACTTGCACGGTGCCTACCTTTGGGAAGCCAAGCTAACCCGTGCACAACTGCAGGGATCCGATCTGAGCGGGGCAAAAATCGGCGGAGCAGTGCTGACCGGCGCTGACCTCAGGGGGGCCATCCTACCTGACGGGAGTGTGCGGGCTTGAGCCACCCCCCCAGCAGACAAGGCAGAATGGAACTGTTGCGACGGGATCCCTGATGTTGCTGCTGTTCAACTTGGTCTTGACACTGCTGCTGGCTTTGGGAGTGGCAGTCCTGGCCGGACAAAACCCCACCACCCTGACCGTACACTTCTTGATGTGGCGCTCGGTGGAGCTGCCTTTGGGATTTCTCATCGCCGCGGCTGTCGGCTTGGGCCTGTTGACGGTGGGGCTGGGCTCTCTCCTCTGGCCTGGGCGCAGCTTTTCTGCCACCGCCCGCCAATTACAGGAACGGGTGCGCCAACTGGAAATGCAGGATCAACCGCCCCAATAACGGCCAATTCCCAAAGGGATCCCTCTGCTTTCTGGCTTTGGCTCAACGGCTTCGATCCCCTGCAATTCTACCTGCAATTCTATAGTTGACTTGACAATCTTGTCGCTGGCCCTAGGGAAAGCATGCTGGAATGGCCCACCGATGCGAGACTGGGCGTAAGCTGAGAAAGGATCCCTTCGCCGTCTGCTTGATCAGTGCGTATCTCCAACCGTAACCATGGCTTATTTCCAACCCACTTCCCCGGATAGCTCTCCCCAAGACCCACGGGCCCTGCGCAAAGCCCTGCGCGGATCCAGCACCTACTTTGCCAAGGGATTTGAAGAACACAAGGATCAGGCTCAACTGGAGCTGCAAACCACCTACAAAAGCCCCCTTGTGGAGCAAATCCGTGCCCAGTCCTACCGCTATCAGCGGGGTGACATCACCATTCACCTGGCCAAAGCCTTTGGCTTTTGCTGGGGCGTGGAACGGGCGGTGGAATATGCTTATGAAGCGCGGCGACGCTTTCCGGATCGGCAACTGTGGATCACCAACGAGATCATCCACAACCCTCTGGTAAACCAGCACCTGAAGGAGATGGGGATCCGCTTTGTGGAGAAAGGCCCGGACGGCAAGAAGGACTTTTCTCAGATCCGGCCCCAAGATGTGGTGATTTGGCCTGCTTTTGGGGCAAGTGCATCGGAAATGGCGTTTTTTCGGTCGCAGGGCAATGAGATTGTCGATACCACCTGCCCCTGGGTTTCCCGCGTGTGGAACCAAGTGGACAAGCACCGCGCGGCCCAATTTACCTCTGTCATCCACGGCAAGTACAACCACGAGGAAACCGTAGCCACCAGCTCCTTTGCCGAAAAATATCTGGTGGTGCTGAACCTGGAAGAAGCAGAATGGGTCGCTCGCTACATTTTGCAGGGCGGAGATGCGGCAGAATTTCGGCGGCGCTTCGGCAAGGCCACTTCCCCCGGTTTTGATCCGGATCGCGATCTGGAGCGGATCGGCATCGCCAACCAAACCACCATGCTAGAGGGGGAGACCCGCGCCATTGCTAAGCTCTTTGAGACCACCATGCTGCGCAAATATGGCCCCCAGGAGTTAGACAACCACTTCATGAGCTTTAACACCATCTGCAATGCCACCCAAGAGCGGCAGGATGCCATGTTCGAGCTGCTGGAGCAACCTTTGGATGTCGTGGTGGTGATCGGGGGGTTTAATTCCTCGAATACCACCCACTTGCAGGAAATTGCCCTGGCCAAGGGCTTGCCTTCCTTCCACATCGATGGCCCCGACTGCATCCAACCCAACAACCGCATCCGTCACAAGCCTCTTCACCAAGACCCGACGGTTACCGAAGGGTGGCTACCCGCCGGGCCGGTGCAAATCGGCATTACCTCCGGTGCCTCTACCCCAGACCGCGTTGTCGAGGAGGTGATTCAACGCATCTTCGCCCTGCGTGAAGAACCTCGGCGGATCCCTGCCTAGGGATCCCTTCCCTCTCCCTCTTGAGCGTGCTCAACACCCTTTTTCAGGTTTATCCTCCCTTGCTGGGCTGGACGCTGCTGGGGTTTGCTCTCCAGAAGGGGCTGCCCGGCGACTGGAAGCGTTGGCTGGATCCCCACGCCTTGGGGCGATTCATGTTTTGGGTGGGAGTGCCCCTCAGCATTGTTGGGTTTATGCAGGGAGTGGATCTGTCGGGTCAAATCTGGGTTGCTCCCCTGATCTGCTGGCTGTCGGTGGGGCTGGGGTTTGCCTTGACCAGCGCTTGGCTGTGGTGGCAGCGCCACAACTGTTGGAGCAGTGCCCAGCAGGGCAGCTTTCACCTAACCGCCACCCTGGGGAACACCGGGTATTTGGGCTACCCCATCTGCTTGGCTGTGGCCGGAAGGGCTTACTTTGGCTGGGCCCTGTTCTATGATCTGCTGGGCACTCTCTTCATGGCCTACGGGTTTGGCGTGTGGGTGGCCAGCCGCCACGGCAGTTCCCATGCCCAACCTTGGCAGGTGGGCCTCCACATTTTGCGCACCCCTGCTCTTTGGTCTTTTGCTATGGGCCTACTGCTGACCCGCGAACCCCTGCCGGGTTGGCTCTCTCAAGGGTTGGCGGCTTTTGCCTGGAGCATGATCCCGCTCAGTTTGATGATTTTGGGGATGCGGCTGGCCCAGGTGAAGCGCTGGGGATCCTTTCTTGCCGCCGGAGTGGCCCTCTTGATCAAAATTGTGATTGTGCCGCTCTTGGTGGGAATCGGCCTTGCCTTCACCCCCTACCCGCCTCTGGCCAAGCTGGTGCTGGTCCTGCAGAGCGGTATGCCCCCCGCCATCGCCACCCTGGTGCTCACGGAAGAATACGACTTGGATCGGGAAATTACCGTAACTGCCTTGGCCGTGGGGTACTTAGCCGCCTTGCTGACCTTGCCCCTCTGGCTGGGACTCTGGGGATCCTAATAGGCCAGGTGAGACAAGGTTTGCTCGAGGTAGCTATGCACCAGTTGATCCAGCTCTGCTTCCTGAGTGGGCAACTCCCGGCCCTGGAGCCATCCCCGAAAACCCGAGCTTTCCACAATGGCCTGCCGCAACGGCTTCCAAACTGCTTGCGTGCGCAGTGCTGTATCGGAGCTGAGAGCAGGACTGATCATGAGAAGAAGGTGAGTAGGAGTGATTCACCCTCAGAATAGCTTGGATCCCAGTTGGCTTTGGCTCTCTAGGATACAAATCTCCCCTCTATGCTGAGCAAGCCTTCTCTCAGTCGCTCAAGCCAAAAAATCCTCAATATAGTCATTCCAAACTAGATTGAGACACTCCCCAGGCGTTCCGCGCTGCTTCCGCGGCCACCCCCAGACCTTCTCCCAGAGGGAGAGAGGAGCTGGACAGAAATGTTTCATTCCTGTTTAAAATGACCATACATCCCATCAACTCGAGCAAGAGGCCCAGGGATCCCTAAACAAACAGTTGGCTGCGCTGCTCGACCCGCAAAGTTGGCCCCAAGGCATTGAGAAGAGAGACGCCGTAGCTGCGGGCAATGATGCGGCTATCCAAAATGGCCACCCATCGGGTGGATGAGCTGGAATCTTCTCCCGAATCAGAGCTTTGCCGCAGAGGCGCAACAGCCCGTTGCAACTGGGCAGCGGCCACCGGCAAAAGGTACTGACGGAACCAGTCCTGCTGGGTGCGTTGCAGATATTGCACCCGTCCGGCCACCCTCGGGTCTTCCACAGAAGGGAAGGGCAAAGTGGCGATCACCATCAGCTCAGGGCGCGGCAAGCCGGCCTTGTGGTGCAGCCAGTAGGGCCAGTCGCAGACCAAAATGCCCTTTTCGCCGGGGAACGGGCTGTTTACCCGCACCCGCGAGCCGAATTCGGCAGCCAAAGCCGCCCCCACCTGTGCCTGCAGAGGTTGATCCGACACCAACACCACCACGAAGCCCTGCGCCTGAGGGATCAGCTTTTTCAGCTCTTGCAGCAGGTGATCCCGAAATAGAGGGCTGTTGGGCAAGGGCAGGCGCGGCAAGTAGAGGGACAGCTCCGCCCCGCCAGAACGTGGCCAACCCTCGCCTGAGGCAAACCGCAGCGGCGTTAGATCCGGCAAGCCCAACCGTCGCCGGTAGGTTTCCGCCTGGCGATCCAGATCCAGCGCTTCCCCGATAATCACCACCGGCTGTGTGGCCCAAATGGGGGCCAGCCAATCGTGCAGAGCCGCCGGGCTGTGGTGAAGGGTGAGGCGACCGGTTTCTCGGTCGGTTTCGGCCCACCAAATCCATTTGGAGACGGGATCCCCCTCAGAGCTGAGCCGCCGGCGGATTTGATCCCAGGGATCCGGCAGCCAGCCGGGGTAGCCTGTCACCAAAGACAGCACAGCATCCAGGTGAACCTGTTCATCCGCATGAAGCAGACAGCGGGAAAGAGGCCGCCGCAAAAGCTGCAGGGACAAATTGACCTGAACCTGGGAGAGCTGCTCCGCCTCGGCAGGGAAGACTTGCCGGAGCTGTTGCCAATGGCTGGCTTCCAGGGTCACCGTTAGCGCCTGGTAGGCCCAATCTTCCAGGTCTTCGGCTCCATCCAGGATCAAAGGGATCCCTGTCGGCACTTGCGAGGATCCCTTTCTCAAGCGAGCTTGCAGCCAATCCAGGGGATCCACCAACAGCAACCCCTGGAAATCGGGATCCGGCCAACGGTCTTTTTGCAGGACGGGCTTATGCAACTGCAGGGTGTGCTGTAGCCAGGGGATCTCTTCCCCCAAAATTTGCGCCTGCACAGGAGCTGTAGCGCAGAGCAAGGTGGGGTTGGGCCACATCAGGGCCGGCAGCAGATAACTGAGGCGGTGCTGACCCCCAGCAGGCACCTGGATCAAGGTGCTGCGACCCAACCGCAACCCTCGCGCCACCATGCGAGCCATCGTCAACTGGTGGGGCCACAGGGCTTCGGGAGACTGCCGCAAAAGCTGCCGCAACTGTTGGTGGACTTCAACCTCAATCACAGTTCAGTACGCCGGGGGTCTGCCACAGACGGTAGGGTGAACTAGCCTATTCTAGGGTAGAGAAGAAAACCAAAGCCCATCTCTGGGGTGAGCGATGTCTCTTCTAGCTGCTGTTTCCACGGGATCCCTGCTTCTGGATCGCTCCGGGTGGGGCCGCTTGCGCATGAAGGGATCCCCAGGCTTGGACTATCTGCACAACCAAAGCACCCAAAATCTGAAGGCCCTCCAGCCAGGGCAGGGGGCCGACACGGTTTTCGTGACCCCCACCGCCGGCATCCTGGATTTGGCAACGGTGTACGTGGGAGAAGAAGACTGCTGGATCTGGACTTCACCCCAGCGGCGCAGCCTGCTGATGCAGAGTTTGGGGCGCATGCTGCCTTTGGTGCGGGGAGCACAGTTGAAAGATGAGACAGATCAGACCTTTGGTTTTGGATTGCTCGGATCCCAGAGTCAGGCTCTCCTGGAGCAAGTGGTGAGCTCAGAAGAGATCCCGACCGGGCCTCATGAGCACCGCCCCGTGGAGATCCAGGGGATCCCTGTCCATCTGGCTTGTGGCACGGGTCTTGCCCAGCCGGGGTTTACCCTCTGGGGCACCATTGACCAGAAAGTCGCCCTTGAAGAATGCTTGCTCCAAGCCGGAGCCAAGCTGGCCCCACCTGAGCTGTGGGAAGTCCTCCGCCTAGAAGCGGGTCGACCTGCCGCCGACCAAGAGCTGACCTCAGACTACAACCCTCTGGAAGCCGGCCTGTGGCAGGCTATTTCCCTTGGCAAAGGTTGCTACGTTGGCCAGGAAGTCTTGGCCAAGCAGGTAACCTACCGGCGCATTCGGCAAACTTTGTGGGGGATCCGCCTTCAAGGAGAAGCTCATCCTGGCACAGAGATTTTGCGGCAGGGGGAAAAGATTGGGCTGCTGACCAGTGCAGGCCAAACTTCGCAAGAGTACCTGGGATTGGGATACGTGCGCACCAAGTTTGAGCCCGCCGAAGGTCTACAAGTAGAAGTCGGCTCGGTGCCGGGAGTCCTGACTCGAATGCCGTTTTTGAGCTTTCCGCCTATTGTCTGAGGTTGTTTTTGCAGACCTCTCTCCTCTCTTTTCTAGAGGGAGAAGCGTAGGCGAAACACCGCAACTCACCAGTCAAAGTGGCGGCGAAAGCGGGGATCCCGTCGATCCTTTTTGCGTCGGTTGCAGGTTTTGCACAACGTTTGCAGATTGCTGATATCGTTACTGCCCCCTTGGGCAATGGGGATGATGTGATCGATCTGAAGCTGAACCTCTGGGGGCGACTTTCCGCAACCGCGACAACGGAAGCCGTCTCTTTGGAAAACATACTCCCGCACGGCTGCTGGAATTAGAATCCTTTCGCCGGATTTTCTTTCTTTCATCGTTATTCATCCATACTGCGAAGATCGTCCAGTGGAGACTTTTCATCTAGAGGTTCTAATATCTCTTGGTCGGGTTCTTTTATCAGAAATTCAGGATTGTCAGGATAAAAGTCAATCGTAACTTCTACTCTTACTTTTACTCTACCGGTCTGCCAACCGTTAGTTTTAGGAGAAAGAATCGAGCATGGAACTCCTTTATGGAAAAAATGAACCTGATCTTCATAGGGAATACCTGTTTGTATCTCAGACGAACTCAAGTGACTGTCTAGTCCTCTTCCCATTTGGTCAAACTTCAGGAAATAAGAATTGATAGAATCGCAAAGCTTGGAAATCATGTAGACTTTCTGCTTATTGTTCTTGTTGATAAAAGTGATAACTCCGTCTCCCAGTTGGCTAAGATTAATGGATGTTTTTGTCATCTTATCGACCTCAAGACATAGAGACAACAATCCACGGTGAGCCAGGACGTAAGAGTTTAGCAGGAATTCCTTTCACGTTAGTTATTCCGTTCAAGTTGCTCCATAGAATCGAGACTCCCTTTTCGCTAAGTTTGCTGGATAAGTAGGATCTGATACTCTCATAAACAATCTCTGAGTACACCTGAGCAAACTCTTGCGAGTAGATTAGGCGTCCTCCTATATCAATGACAGTATTTTGGAAAATATCTAGCTCAACAAAGCACTCCTGAGATTGATCATTACTTGACACTTGCCCAACCCCCTCTATGTCTCTCTGGCTTAGGCTAGCTCTCACTTTCGCGAAGGTCATCCAGAGGGGATCCACTGCCGCCCTCTGAGACTGTATCCTCTGGCTCAAACTCTACAATGATCCGCAATCTGACTCTGCCTTTTTCCCAATCTTTCTTGCCCGGCACCAAGAGCTGACAAGCAAGTCCCTGCCCAAACCACTTCGCTTCTTGCAACAATTTTTCTTCTGGCTTGGGAGCAAGAAGGCTACTGGCAATGTTGAGCAAGTCTTCCGGCGGCAGGATCCCTGAGGATCTCAAGGCCGCAATGAACAAGCGATGCAGCTCTTCTTTCTTGGTCAAGTCCTCTTGGGCCGCTTTGACCAAGTTGGCAACCTTGAAAGTTTTCTCCCTTACAGAGAGGATCCCTTCTGGGTGCTGCTGTAGAGGTATTGATTTGGATCCCATGACTTTATCTGGATCAAGTGAAAGGCCAAAAACAAAGACAAGCCGCTCTATCTCAGATCATCGAGGATGCTATCCAACTCTGGAAAACTCTCGTCTATGGGTGTAGAACGACCAAGAGCGACTGCTTCGCTTGCACTGCTTTCACCTACTTGCTGTCCAGGAAGACTTGCCAAAATCTGAACTGACTCACCAACAGAGGAAGGCTCAGGACGAGTAATCAAGGGCAGCATCTCGCGATTGAGGCCCAAAGCCTGCAGGCAGAGGTTGATCCCAGAAACAGCTTGGTTGTACTTGTCTATGCTTGCCTCCAGTTCTTTCAGCCGCTGTTGGTTAAGCGCAATTTTCTCTTCAGCCTCTTTTCTGAGAGTTGCTTCCATGAACTGCTTTGCTTCTGGGTACTTTTGCAAAATCTCATCGGCTACTTGCTTGGCAACCGGCAATAGCTGAGTTTTCAGAGTATTGTTGGTCTCTTGTCGGAAGCTAGAACGCACTGTCTGGTTAATTTTCGGCTCGAAGTCAAGCTTAAGTAATTGTCGGATTCCAGGCTCTGCGTCGCGAATAGCAGAGATGTCATAAGATTGGCTGGTTTGCTTTAGGACTTCTCGAAACTGGTAGATCGAGAATGTTCCTTCGTCGTAGAAGCGGGGACTTTCTCTGAGGTAGCGGTCGCACTCTTTTCGGGCACCATTGACAAGAGAACTCAAAGTTACCTCCTTAACCAAAAGAAGCTTTTTCTCCAAGTCCCCATCGGATCCCAGTAGGCGAAACAACTGCCTGTAGTAGCTCGAGCTGCGAACTTCATCAACAAGGCGACGAAAGAAGTTCTCTACAAGCGTGCTGGCTGATTCTACCAGGATGTCCTCTAGATGGTTGGATAAATAGTAAAAGGCTTCGACCAATACAGCTAAAAATGGAGCTGTGGAGTTGCGGGGACGAATGCGAACGGCTTGACTGTAAACATTGTCCAACGAAAAAGTATCCAAAAGCTCATCTAGCCTCCGTACCATCCTAGCCTGCAATTTACGGAAATCGTTCTCAAATTCTTTGTTTTCTCCGTTAATAACTTTATTGACTACTGTCTGGATATGCTCGTCAAACTCTCGGCCAATACTGGCTAGCTGCTGATTGATCAGCGTCAGCTCATAGGAAATCATGCTGTCAATCTCTTTGGGCTGGCTATCAATGTCTCGGTAGAGATCTAGATAGGACTTCCTCATCTCGATGCAGAGAGGTTGCAAATCATCGGCCAGCGCGGAAAATAGCTGTGGCCGCTTTTCTTCCGTTAAATAACGAGTGATCCCAGCCCGAAAGTCTTCAATACCGCTATCTTTAATCATATACTCAATCAAAGGTTTTCCCCACTCCCTCAGAATCCGAACGTAGTTATTTATGGGTGTGTCGTACCCATGTACAGAAGGGCGGAACGGGGATCCAACCAACCTACCTGACGTGCAGTACTTGTTAAACTCGCTGACAAACTGGGGTGTTTCTTCCCCACCACCCAATTCTTTGATGCTTTCTGAAAAAATCGTATCCAGTCCAAATCGATCCTCAGGGGTAGTTGCCTTGATCTGGGAACCATAGAAGCCGAGAAGGCCGCTTGTCTTAAATACGCGGAGTTGACGAAACTGCTGGCCGATAATGTTTTCTAGTCTCTGCTTTAGTTGTGCGTTGTACCAAGTCTCGTCAATCCGGTTAAATACATAGAAGACCCGATCCCTGATGCTATCATTACTTTGAATATGCTCAATAAGCTCTGTCTCTTCCTTGGTCAGCTCACCCGTTGCAGCACACTTGAGAACGCAAACAACTGCGGACGTATCCGGATCGGCAATTTTTCGATAAGTACGCTCTGCATCCGCTTTGACTGGAGCATCGATCCCAGGAGTATCGACAATAACGTTTCCATCTTCCAGCAAGGGGTGGTGGCAATAGTATTCCACCTTTCGCAAAACTGCGCTATTGGCGCCGCGCCGGGCAAAACCCGCAGCTTCCCTTAGGTTGCCGAAGTTGAGCTGCTCCATTGAGAAAACTTTGTTCTCGGTAGGGTGAATTTTGTCCCGGTTCTGCTGGAAACCTGTAATCAACAAGCGGAGGGCATCTGCCTGCTTTGCCCGCTCTGACTTGCTTTTACCTCCCTCCTGTTGAATAATAGCCTCAGCACGCTCCTTCAGGGGATTCAGTGCAGTGTCTTCCAGCCTGCTGAGTGACGGAGCCAAGTTTAGGAAAGCGCAGAAGGCGGTCATCTGTTCTTGCACTTCCTGCTCGCTGAGAAAAGTGAGCACCACTCTCTCAGCATTTGGCTCTGCGTAGGCAATGTAGCACTCTGTCCCTGTGGCGTGCCCCTCGGCGCTGTAGAGAAGCTCTCTTTCTAAGAGGGCATTGATTAGCATAGACTTGCCGGCACTGAAAGCACCGGCAAAGACAATCTCGAAAGTTGGAGAAATAGCTTTGCTGAGGGAAGCTTGAATCCGAGTGGTATCTTGCTTGCCTGAAAAAGTGGAATCCTGATGCCAGAGTTGCAGGATAGCTTCAACCTGCTCTTTCAAGTTCTCACACTGAGGCAGGAGCTTTACAGACATAAGAGAGCAATCTCCACAGAGGCTGCTGGGATTATAACTTGCCTATGCTTGAGGTGAGGATTCCTACAGCAATTTTCTTCAGTGCTGGAGCTGTTCGAGATTTCGACCTAAGTCTAAGTCCAGATACCTACCTGAGCTCTTGAGTGAGAGCAAGGTTCTTTGTTGGCCAATACCGGGAAACTTCGCTGCCATCGTGACCCTCTCCGCCAGCATCCCAGATCTGGCAACGACGTATATGGATCCCAATATGGATCCCAAGCCGGAGCGGAGCTGGCCCTGACAGAATTTTTGGGAATCTCTGTGCCCAGAAGCTGGTCATCCCGCCACCGAGCAAGAGCTGGCTCCAGACTACAGACTCCAAAAGGCAGTCTTGTGGCAGGCTGCTTCCCTTGGCAAAAGTTGCTGTATTGGCCAGGAAGTCTTGGCCAAGGGAGTGATGTATGGACACCCTGTGGGGGATCCGTCCTGGCGCAGAGGTTTTGCGGCAGGGGGAAAGGATTGGTCTGCTGGCCGGTGCTGGCTTGACTTCGTGGGGGTGCCTGGGATTGTGAGCCAAGAAAGAAATTCTTAAAAAGCTTTCGCCAGACGCAAAACCGCATTTAGGATTGGCTTCTAGGGTTCGTTAGCGAGTAACCTGCACCCTCGTTTTCAGAATCATCTGCTACCGAACCCGCTGCGTCTTGTCAGCCCAACCGATTTCTTCAGTGCAGGCTGCTTGAACCGTTGGCTTAATGTTCTGCCTTCAACTGCGATGGACTCTTCGATCTCTCAATCCCAACCTTCTTCCCGGCGGGATCCCGTGCCTTCGGGCAAGCTTTCCCGGCGCATGGGGCAAGCCCTACTGGGGTTAGCATTGGCCACTTGGCTGTTAATGGGGTTGGGCAGTGCCACCCGCGTCATGAATGCTGGGCTGTCTTGTCCAGATTGGCCCCTTTGCTACGGGGCAATTGTGCCCAGCCAGCAGATGAACCTGCAAGTCTTTTTGGAATGGTTTCACCGCATGGTGGCTTCTGGGGTAGGCTTGGCTACCTTGGTTCTAATGGGGTTTGCTTGGCTGAAGCGTCAGGCATTGCCTGCGTGGCTGCCCTGGGGTTTGAGTTTGGCTTTTGCCCTGGTCTTGGTGCAAGGGATCCTGGGCGGGCTGACGGTCACGGAGCTGCTGCGCTTTGACATTGTGACAGCCCACTTGGGCACGGGCCTGCTGTTCTTTGCCACTCTGCTTACTCTGGGATTACTGATCTTGACAGGATCCGGTTCCGAGGGCTTCGTCCTGCCGGCACGACTGGGTGAAGGACCGTTTTCCGTCGGCTACTTGCCTTGGCTGGGCTTGGGGGCGGTGCTGCTGGTGTATGTCCAGAGCCTTCTCGGTGCCTTGGTGGCCTCCCAATGGGCGTTGCATCAATGCTTTGCTGCCGGCGAGCTGTGCTGGGTGATGAACAGCCACCTGCTGGGAGTTGCTCCGGCCACCCTTGGGGTGTTGGCAGTAGCGGTGGCCACCGGGCTACGGCGCAAGCGGATCCCCTGGCTCCTCAAGCTTCTGGGTCATGGATCTGTCGGCCTGCTGCTGGTTCAGGTGGGGATCGGCGTTTTGACCTACCGTTACCGGCTGCAGGTGGAGCCTCTGACGGTGGCCCATCAGATGGTGGGGGCAGCTTTGCTGGCCTGTTTGCTGGCTTTTACGGTGCTGGCCTGGCAAATGCGAAGCCGAGGGGAAGAAGGCCGGTGGATGGCCGTAACCGCAGAAATGACCGGTGAGTGAATTTCCATGCAAAATAGCGTTTTAACTGACCGTCTGGCTTCCTACCAGGAGCCAATAGGGGGGATCCCTGCCGAGCAGAGCCAATGTGTTCCGGGGCGCGAACGCCAGGCGCTTGTCCGGGTTTTGCAGAGCTACAGCCAGTTGGTGAAGCCGAAAATCATTGCCCTCTTGCTGATGACCACGGCTGGGGCCATGTGGATGGCTGGCAACACCGACCTGTTCAGGTTTTTCGTCACCCTTTTGGGAGGGGGAATGGCGGCGGCGGCAGCCAATGTCATCAACATGGTGTATGACGCCGATATCGATCGGATGATGGAGCGAACCCGTCATCGCCCCTTGCCTTCCGGTCGAATCCGAGCGCAGGATGCTCTGATTTTTGCCGGGATCCTGGCTTTGACTGCTTTTGGGCTGTTGGCCACGTTCACCAACCTGCTGGCTGCCAGTTTGGCCATGGTGGGGATCCTGGTGTACGTGGGGGTCTACACCCACTGGCTGAAGCGCTCCAGCACGCAGAACATCGTCATCGGTGGAGCGGCAGGAGCCATCCCGCCTTTGGTGGGCTGGGCAGCGACCACAGGTGAGCTGAGTTGGGCTGCCTGGGTGATGTTTGCCATTATCTTTTTGTGGACTCCACCCCACTTCTGGGCTTTGGCCATTCTGAAGCAGGAAGACTACGCTCGCGCGGGGGTGCCGATGCTGCCGGTGGTCGCGGGCGAAAGGATCACTGCCGCGCAGATTTTGCTCTACGCGCTGCTGATGGTTCCGGTCAGCCTGTTGCTGGTTTACCCATTGGGAATGCTGGGATCCTTTTATCTGAGCGTCGCGGCGCTGCTGGGATCCCTCTTGGTTTGGAAGGCGGTGCAGTTGCTGCAGGATCCCTGCGACCGAGATCGGGCGGCCTCGCTCTTCACGTTTGCCAACCTGTATCTGCTGCTGTTGTGCGGGGCCATGGGTCTGGATAGGTGGTCGTTAACCCACATCCTCTGGAGCCAGGCCACTGCGTCCCTCCAAGGGATTTACACCACCCTCATAGCGCTGGCCAGCTGACTTGCGCGAATGGGGGATCCCTGGGTTGATAACCCCCGTTGGCCAGCCGGTTTTTCCTCAAAATTGCGGCCCATTCTCAGAGAGTGACACTCCATACCGTGCAGGGTAGAATGAGCTGATCATTAGCCAAGCAAGACGCATCCGGCCATGACCAATGAGGAGATTGAGACGCGATTTGTCCAGTTGGCCGAAGCTGTGACCAAGGTGGCTGATACAGTTGCCAAGGTTACCGATGCTCAGCTTGCCTTGCAGACTCTTTCAGGGCGTCTCGCTGAGGTTGTCCTGGAGTTAAGGCAGGAAGTGCGAGAATTGCGGCAGCGGCAGGCTGAATCGGATCAACGCTTTGAGGTTCTCCTTCAGGAAATCCGCTTCTTGATCCGCCGTCAGGGAGAGGGGCAACCATGACCGGGTTTGCCGCTATGCCTTGCCTGTTTCCCACGAGGCCACAGATTGCTGGGTCGAAGACATTGGATTGGAACGGAGCGATATCACCATCGGTGTGAATTGTGGGAAAGGCTGGGGATCCCTTGTTTCACTGCTGTTTTTTTGCTCCTGGTTCTTGCTGGCGAACCTTTGGCCTGTCAATTCGCCGGGGCTAACCGTCTTGGTGAGCTTCGCAGGTTCCAGGGTTGAAGAGTCCCAGAACCCTGGCCTGCCGGAAACTCTCCAGGCTTTGGATGCTGTTGGATCATAACCAACTCACAATCAATGGAGCTTAGCGGACTTGAACCGCTGACCCCTTCAATGCCATTGAAGTGCTCTACCAACTGAGCTAAAGCCCCGACTTACTTTGCTTCAGGTCAGAATCCGCTCAAGGATCCAACTTTCTATTCCATTCTACACCTGCAGCCTGTAGAAGCTGCCTTATTGGTAAAAAGTGCTGGGATCCCATACTAGATAAGGGGAGGATCCTTGTCAATAGTTTGGATGGCTCAACCGGGGGGAAGCAACAGTGGGGTTTGCTCGGCCCTCAGCCTTTTGTTGCCCGGCATCCCAGGAAGCCCGCGGGGTGGTAGAACGGAGTCAGTGGCAATTGAGGGGCCTGTGACACAAGAAACTCAGCTTAACCGCATTTTGGCGGCTTCTTTGCTGGTCGTCTGCCTTATCGCGGCCATTGTCGGGGGCACGCGCCCTGCCCCAGAGCCTACCCGAGGCGGGGTTGGCCTAGAGGCTGCACGGGGGGCGGAGCGCATCGAGGTGGTCACCCTGGAAGGAACGATAGGCGGCCCAGGGAGTTCGACTTTGGTAGGCCTGCCCACTTCTCCTGTGGAACAGTTGCGGGAGGCAGCACGGGATCCCTCTGTCAAGGCTGTATTGCTGCGCATCAACAGCCCCGGCGGAGCTGTGGGATCCAGCCAGGAACTCTACCGTGCCGTAACCGCTCTACACGGAGCAGGCAAGCCGGTGATCGCTATCCTAGAAAACATTGCTGCCAGTGGGGGGTACTACGTGGCCAGCGCTGCCGACAAAATCTATGCCAACCCTGGCACCCTGACCGGCAGCATAGGGGTTATCATCAGCGGCCTCAGCTTTGGTAAGTTGCTGGAGAACTACGGCATAGAGCCGCAGACCTTCAAAACCGGCGAGTACAAAGACCTTCTCTCTCCTTTCCGCAGTGCCACTCCTCAAGAGCAGCGCCTTCTGCAAAACTTGGTGGAGGATACCCTCGAGCAGTTCATTCGCGATGTGGCCCAAGGACGCCAGCACTTGCCAGAAAAGGCAGATGAGGTGCTGGAAGCAGAGATGATCGCGCGACGGCAGAGCTTGGATGAAGACCGGGTGCGACAATTGGCCGATGGACGCATCTTCACCGGGGCGCAAGCTGTGGAGGTGGGCTTGGTGGATGCTTTGGGGGGGTACACGGAGGCGGTGGAGGATCTGCGGCGCATGACCGGGGATCCCTCTTTGTCGCCGGCGGGTGAGGGAGAGGGCTTCCAACGAGTCCTGCGACGCCTGTTAAGCCAAGGACTGTCCTCGCAAAGGCAAGCCGCTTGGCTGGGCCGGCTGTTGGAGAGCAACGAGGCTGTTGGGATCCCAGACGTGCCGTTGCTGTGGATGGCGCCGGAGTGGACTTTGCGCTAAACCTAAATCTAATCAGGACGGGTTTTGGGTGTGGGGGGTGAACGGTGAATCGAGAACCGGTCGCGCCGGCGGCGCAGGGCACTTTGAGAGCAGCTGCTCTGGGAGTGCAGGGCAATACTTGGAGAGAGGGATCCCAGAAGGCCAATTCCTTGGCGGAGCTGGATTGGACCATCGACCTGGAGCTGTTGACCAGTCGGGCTTGGGTGGAAATTGACGCAGCCCAGCTGCGAGAAAACCTGCGGCTGTTGCAGAGGCGCCTAGGCTCAAACGTCGAGATCTGGGCGGTGGTGAAGGCCAATGCCTACGGGCATGGGGCGCAGTTGGTGGCTCCCGTGGCTGTTGCGGCTGGTGCCAAGGGACTGTGTGTGGCCACCCTGGCCGAAGGGATCGAGTTGCGGCAAACGGGGCTGCAGGCTCCGGTTCTGGTGTTGGGAGCTTTGAATACCTGGGCAGAACTACAGCAGGCCATGGCAGCCCGGTTGGAGGTCAGCCTCACCTGCACAGACCAAATCCCGCTGATGCGCCAGGTAGCCCGTTGGGCCGGGCGCCCCGTCCCGGTGCATGTCAACGTGGATACGGGTATGACCCGTTTGGGGATCCCCTGGAAGGAAGCTGCAGCCGTGTGGGGGCAGATTTGTCGGATCCCGGAGCTGGAAGGCTGTAGCTTGTTTTCCCATTTGGCGACGGCGGACGAGCCCCATTCTCCAGTCATGGAACAGCAGCACGCCCGCTTTGCCCAGGTGGTGGAACAGATCCGCCAAGCCGGGGATCCCTTGCCAGCGCTGCATCTGGACAACTCAGCCGCCGCTCTGGCCCATCTCCACTACTCCCGTGTGCGCCTGGGACTGGCCCTCTATGGCTTGTCGCCTGCCCCCCACTTGCAACTGCCGGGTCTGCAGCCGATTCTGCGACTCAAGGCGCGGCTGACCCACATCCAAACTGTGCCTGCCCAGACCGGAGTGAGCTATGGACATCGCTACATCACCTCTCGCCCCAGTCGCATTGCCACTCTGGCCATCGGCTATGCGGATGGGATCCCACGGCGGCTTTCCGGCTGGCTGCGAGGATGGGTGCGCGGCGGCCTGATCCAACAGGTGGGCACAATCACGATGGATCAGTGCATGTGGGATGTAACCGAGAGGCCGGATATCCAGGTGGGGGATGTGGTGGAACTGCTGGGCCCGAATCTGGTGAATGTGGGTTTATCCGTGCAGGATTGGGCCGATCAGTTGGGTACTATTCCCTATGAGTTGCTGTGTGGGCTTTCTGCCCGTCTGCCGAGAGTGTTGGTTAACCCTCTGGGGTTTGATGATGGCTGACAGGACAGATCCGATTGCCTCAGCACACCCAAATACATCAAGCCCAGATAGGAGCGGGCCAGAGGCTGTTCGCGTCAGCAGCAGGGGATTTGGCTTGACTTGTCAACAGAGAATAGAGCAGCATCGAAGGTAATCGAGAGCACTCCTGCTCCCTGAAAGACAGGGGCTTGGCGGCGGGTTCGATTCACATCAGGAGGTAGCGATGGCGGAGGAACATAAGCCTCTGAAGGGCCTGGAAAATCAAATGGAACGGGCTGTTCTGGAGATGGTCAACGACATCCTGCTGATGGAGAGTCAGCAGCGCTACTGCTTCTGTGAGAAATTCTGTAACGATGCTGCCGCCCTGGCCTTGAACAACCTCAAACCTCGCTACGCCACCAGTTTTCACGGCTCTCTCCACACTTTGGAAGCCATTCAAGCGGATCAGGAGTTGCAGAGGCTGATCCGATTGGAGGTGGTGAAGGCCATGGAAAAGGTGGCGGCCAATCCCCGTTGCCCGGAGCCTGAATGTCCTTTGCTGCTGCGCGACGCCGAGACGATAGAGTTAGAACTGGCCCCTAGCGACAATTGAAGGAATGGCTCTGATGGAGCTGCGCTCCGCTGGCGCGAACGTTTCCCCTTCGCCGGTGGCCTTTCTTGGCCCTGCTGGAACCTACACAGAGTTGGCAGCTTTGCTGGCCTGCCCTGAGCAGCCTCACCTGCACAGCCAGGGATCCCATCCCTTGGTGCCCTACCCAACGATCAGCGCCTGTTTAGAAGCGGTAGCTGTCGGCCAGCAACAATGGGCGGTGGTGCCGGTGGAAAACTCCGTAGAGGGCGGGGTTTCGATGACCTTGGATGCCCTGTGGCAACTGGAGGGGCTAGGGATCCGACAGGCGCTGATCCTGCCCATTCGCCATGCCCTCATCGGACGTGCCTCCCAGTTGGAGCACATTGAGCAGGTCTATTCCCACCCGCAAGCGTTGGCCCAATGTCAGGCTTGGCTGAGATCCCATCTGCCCCAGGCCACTTTGATCCCAACCCGCTCGACCACCGAAGAATTGGACCGCCTGCAGGAGCAGCCCAACGCCGCCGTCATCGCCTCAGAACGAGCTGCCACCCTCTACCAACTGCCGGTCTTGGCCTGCCCGATCAACGATCACCCCGATAATTGCACCCGCTTTTGGGTCATTGGCCGTGCGCCACTTTCCCGTTTGGGTCAGCAGGATGGAGCCCTGGCCAATCCTGCTTCTCCGGGGGGATCCCATACTTCCTTGGCCTTCAGCCTGCCCCACAATGTGCCGGGAGCACTGCTGAAACCTCTGCAAGTGTTTGCGGAGCGAGGTTTAAACATGTCCCGTATTGAGTCGCGCCCCACCAAAAAATCGGCAGGGACTTATGTCTTTTTTGTCGATCTGGAGAATCCTGTTGGCCAGCCCTATCTGGATGCCGAGGTGATTGCGGCGCTGGAATCAATTGCTGAAACCTTGAAGCTCTTCGGCAGCTACCCTGTGCATGACCTCTGCAAACAAGGTGCTCTATCCCAAACAGCAGGATCCCTGTCCCCTGAGGGGAAAGCGCGTCCAACGTAGACACGCCTTTCAAACCGTTGCATTATCTGGGTTCTAAGGCCCGAAAGTTGGGAGTGACATTAGTTTGAAGAGGGATCCCTGCTGGGGTGCTTGAGATCGGTCAAATCGTTGAGGCGGCGCAGGATCCCCCATCCCTGTAGGGCTTCCAGCAGGGCTTCCCGCACGACGGCTACCGTTTCTTGGTCGAGGGCCAACCGCAGATAATCCACCGCCAGCCGGGTTTGCTCGGGATCCAAGTGAGACATTAAACTCTGCAAGCGGCGAACGCCCGCCAGCCGTCTGAAGGGATCGGGAGAGGCAACGTCGCTGAGATCGCGCTCCAATTGAGAACGTTGCCGCTCTTGTCGGCGGCTGAGCCACTCCCCAAACAGCAGCGACAACAAGGCTAGGGTGGCCAATCCCTGTAAAATGGCGCCGGTGGCCAACCAACGCTGGTTGGATTCCGCCCAGATGGAGACAAGGGTGTAGGTGCCGAAGGTGGCGGCTGCTCCCGAACCAATTGCCAGCAAAAGCGAGCGATCCGCCTGACGAAACCAAGCTCGCCACTCCCGCCAGCGGCGGTTGAACTCAGGGCTGCGCATCCCCTGTAGCCCCAACATCACCAAGGTACCCACCCCCAGAGAGAGCGCCAGCCGCCCATTCCAGAAGGCCAGCCCTGCCAACGCCAAGGCCGACAGAGCCAAAACCCGCCACTGCGGCCCCGATAGGATCCACAGAGCAACTTGGGATCCCGTCTCCACTGCCCCACGCCCCACCCGCTGCAGATATTCTGGCCAGGATCCCTGGCCGGAAGAAGGGCGACCCGATTGATGCTTCACCGATGGCAACTCCCAAAACTCTGTCGCACCTGACCCTTTGCAAGCGGCAAGATAGATCAACGCTCCTTAAATTATGCTCTTATGCTTTATAGAGTCGAGGTAGGCTTTCCACCCTTGGGTTTGCAACTGGTCGTTTTTCTCCTGCACCGCCTGTTTTAGGCTTTCCCGATAGGCGATCACCCGCCGGAGCAGATCGGGATCCCCACTGGCCAGGATCTGCACCGCCAACAGACCCGCGTTGTAGCCGTTGCCAATGGCCACCGTGGCCACCGGGATCCCTTTGGGCATTTGCACAATTGAGTACAGGGAGTCGATCCCCTGCAGGGATGGGCTGAGCACCGGCACCCCGATCACCGGCAGGGGGGTGAGAGAGGCCACCATCCCCGGCAAATGGGCTGCTCCCCCTGCCCCGGCAATGATGACGCGGATCCCTTGGGTATGGGCGCGGCGGGCAAACTCTACCATGGCCTCGGGGGTGCGATGGGCGCTGAGGATCTGCATCTGGTAAGGGATCCCGAATGCTTCGCACACCTGGGCGGCAGGTGCAAGGGTGGGCAAATCGGAATCGCTGCCCATTACGATGGCAACGAGGGGGGAGAGTTCCATATCGCTAAGCGACGCTAACGCGAAAGGCTGCTGGCCCGGCGTAGCCGATCCATCATCGCATAGCCTAACCCCGTCGAGATGGGTGGGGGCTCTGCCAGCAGGAGCGTAGCATCTCCCTCATCCAGGCGGCGCAGGCTGGCAAAGAGGGCGCGGGCGGCTGCCTTGGGATCCGAACCCAAACACTCCAAACTGAAAGTGATCCCCGGCCAATGGCGGGAGAGGGTGTTCAGCAGAGCCTGCGGATCCGTGGCAAAGCTGAGGATGCCCAGGTGGGAATGACCGGTTGTCAGGTGCTGCACCTGTTGCCAATCGCCGGGCTGAAGCTGGGCAAAAGGGGTGGGCAAAAGCCAGAGGGGCTTACTGGGAGCGTAGTGGCTGCTCAGCCGTCCTGGCGCTTCCGGCGGGCCCGTTTTGCCGTCCTCAGAGGCCCGGATGGGCAGTTTCAGGTGAGCTTCTAGGGCTTCCAGCGGGATCCCTCCTGGGCGCAGCAGCGTCGGGATCCCCTCGGGGCTGAGCTTCAGCACGGTGGATTCTAGGCCCACGGCACACTCTCCCCCGTCCAAGATGTAAGGGATCCGCCCTCCCAACTCTGCATAGACGGCCTGGGCTGAGGTGGGGCTGATGCGGCCAAAGCGATTGGCACTGGGGGCAGCCAGAGGGGTTTGCACCGCCTGCAACAAAGCTTGAGCCACCGGGTGAGCAGGCACCCGCAGGGCAACAGTAGGCAACCCGCTGCTCACCAGATCCGGCACGGTGGGACACTTGGGCAGCACCAAAGTCAGGGGCCCCGGCCAGAAGGTGTCGATCAGGGATCCCAGCAGAGCACGGGCGGCGGGAGTAAAAGCCGACACGTCCACCAGCCACCCCTGCAATTGCTCTAGGGTCACCCCAGCCGGCAGATGCAGGATCAGGGGATCGAAGCGGGGGCGCTCCTTGGCGGCAAAAATGTTCGCCACTGCCTGCTCATCCAAGCCATGGCCCGCCAGGCCGTAAACCGTCTCCGTGGGGATGGCCACCAACTGGCCCCGCAGCAAGGCTGCCGCCGCTACGGCAATGTGCTCAGGAGTGGGTGAGAGAATTTCCGTCTGCATCCATGACTCGGATTTGGAGTAAGGGCTAGGGATCCCGTTCTTCAATCCATTTTTGCGCCTGGTAGAGGGCGATGTTGATCTGATCCCCAAACAGCAGCGCCAAGGAAGTGAGCCAAACCCAGAGCAGCAGCACAATAACTGCCCCCACCGCCCCGTAGACTTGGTTGAACTGCCCAAAGTGCTCCACGTAAATCCGCAGCCCCCAAGACACCCCAACCCACAGTAGGCTGGCCACGATGGCTCCCGGCCAAATCGGCATTTGGGGTCGGCGCAAGCTGGGGCCAAATCGATACAGCACCCAGCAGGAGAAGACGACCAACCCCAGCGAAATCGGCCAGGTGAGGATCCCCCACAAGTTCAACCCCAGCTCTCGCAAGGGATCCAACTGAGTCGGCCCGCCAACTTCCTGCGCTAAGAATCCCGCTTTCCTGTACAAGAAGCGCAAAAAGCTGGCACTGAACAAAAAGATCAAGCTGGCCAGTCCGGTCAACCCCAAGGTGGCGAGCATCCAAACCAGCGAGATCAGCTTGCGTCTCCAGAAGGGACGGCGCCTATCTTGAGGGATCTCATGGCTGAGATCCAAAGCTGTCATCACCGCCCCCATGGCTCCAGAAGCAGCCCACAGGGTGCCCAAGAAGCCGAGCGACAACAACCCCCGTTCGCGTCAGCGGTGCGGAGCACTTTTTTGCCCGAAGCGGAGCTCGCGCACATACCGATCCAAAAGCGTCAGGGCCTCTTGGGGAGCAATTTGGCTCAACTGCTCCATCAAGCGCTCGAAGGCTTGCTCAGAGGAGCCGACAAACAGCCCAACCCCGGTCAGGAGCGTGAGGATGAAGGGGAACAGCGCCAACACCGAGCTATAGGCCATTTCAGAGGCCAGGCCAAACAGCCGGTAGCGCATCGCGTTTTCCCAGGCCAACCGCAGGGTTAGCCAGACCAACTCTCGCCGGGAACGCCGTCCTGACGACGCGAACGGGATCCCCAGCGCCCACAGCCGCTCAACCAGTCGCTCCAGCAGCCTCATGGTTCAGCACTTCAGCCCACCGGGGTAGGTACTGGGAAAAATCTTGCTTTTTGACAAACCGAAAAGGCCCGGATAGGGATCCCCAGATCACTTGATCGGTCTCCGGATCCCGACCTTGATCCAAGCTGTGAAAGTAGTCGGCTCCGATCTCAAACTCGCTGTACAAATAGGTGGTTCTGCCTTTGCGTTCAACAATACAGCCTTTGCCGGGTAGGCTGCGGCCCCGATAGCAGGATCCCGTCCATTCTACCTGGGTGATACAGCCGGGCAAGAGTTCCAGCTCCGCTGCTGTCAGACCGGCCAATTTCCCCTTCGCGTAAGCGTTGCATAGCAACAACTCTCGACCGGCGCACCTGTAGGAGTTAGGAGCCGTCAAAGCATAGTTTTGAATCCGGATCCCATCTGGAGTATCGAAGAGGTGGATCACCCGCTGCCGGTAGGGCTGCTCAGGATAAATGTCGTACAGTTGCTCCACGTAAAACCCCACCCCCTGGAACACCGACCAAGGCAAGGGACATTGGTACACATGAATGTTGGCAAACCAGACGGGCTCTGCGAGCGCCTGCTGCAGGTTGTTGAAGTGCCCTGCCATCCAGGTGGCCAGTTGGGCCAGTTGGGGGGAAACAGACATAGGTTCAGATAGATTCAATAGAGATTGAGAAGATTCTGTTTGAGCACTCCTGATCCTGCAGACTTTGCCCAATTGTCGAGGACTCCGTCGCGATGGCGCGCTCCATGACCCACTTTACAAAATTACCCAAGCTGCTGTTCTCGGGCTCAGTGGGCCATCCAAAGCGGAGTAGCCGGCGTTTTTTGCAGGGGAGCGGTCGACACCCCAAGAAAGCTTGTATCCTAGAAGGTACAACGCACAGACAGCGGTGAGTTGGGCGGGTTTCCAGGTTTCCCAATGTTGATTTGGATCCCATGAGTGCGCTTCTCTCCCCGGCAACCGATTTGCTGGACGAGTTGCGGCAGCTTTTCCCCTTTGAGCTGGACGACTTTCAGATCCGAGCCATTCAGGTTCTGGCTGCTGGGGAATCGGTGGTGGTTTGTGCTCCCACGGGATCCGGCAAGACCCTGATTGGAGAATATGCGATCTATCGAGCCTTATCCCAGGGCAAGCGGGTTTTCTATACAACGCCCCTAAAGGCCCTCTCCAACCAAAAGTTCCGGGATTTTGGCCAGCAATTTGGCCCGGAACGGGTTGGCCTGCTCACCGGCGACATTTCCATCAACCGGGATGCACCGGTCTTGGTGATGACCACCGAGATCTTCCGCAACATGCTCTACGGCACACCGATATCCTTGGCAGTGCAAAGGTATGCCTACGGCGAACGCGATGACGGCACAGAATTCTCAGAGGGCGAGGTGGATCCCTTGCGGGATGTGCAGGCGGTGATCTTGGACGAATGCCATTACATGAACGACCAGCAGCGGGGCACCGTCTGGGAAGAAGCGATCATCTACTGCCCCCCCACGATCCAGCTCATTGCCCTTTCTGCCACCTTGGCCAACAGCGACCAGCTCACCGATTGGATGAACCAGGTGCATGGCCCCACCCATCTGATCGACTCCAACCACCGCCCGGTGCCGCTGCAATTTCACTTTGCCAATCGCAAAGGGCTGTTCCCCCTGCTGGAGCAAACCGAGTCGGGGCAGTGGGTTCGCAACCGCCGCTTGAAAAGCAAACGGCCCAACTCCCACGAGCCCTCCTGGGCAGGAGTGCCGGACATAGCGCAGGTGTTGGAAAACTTGCGCCAGCGGGACATGCTGCCGGCCATCTATTTCATCTTCAGTCGCAAAGGCTGTGATATGGCCGTGGCCAGCGTAAGGGATCTGGACCTGATAGCCAGCGAGGAAGAGCGGCAGCAGTTGGCTGAGCAGATCGACCGCTTTTGTCGAGAAACGCCCGAAGCTGTCCGCCGAGATCAGTTGGATGCCCTTTACCGGGGCATTGCCGCTCACCATGCCGGTATGTTGCCTGCCTGGAAGGGGCTGGTGGAGCATCTGTTTCAGCAGGGATTGGTGAAGCTGGTCTTCGCCACCGAGACTTTGGCCGCCGGGATCAACATGCCTGCCCGCACAACTGTCATCTCCTCCCTTTCTAAGCGCACCGACACGGGCCACCGCCTCTTGACCGCTTCTGAGTTTATGCAAATGTCGGGCCGAGCCGGACGGCGGGGCAAGGACATCATCGGCCATGTGGTGACGGTGCAATCCCCATTTGAGGGGGCCCAAGAAGCTGCACGGCTGGCCACCTCTGGAGCGGATCCCTTGGTGAGCCAGTTTACCCCCACCTATGGCATGGTGCTGAACCTGCTGCAAAAGCACTCTTTGGAAGCAGCACGGGATCTGATCAACCGCAGCTTTGGACAATATTTGCTCTCGTTGCAAAAGTTGCCCGAACAACAGGAGATCCTGCACACGCGCGCCGAGCTGGAGGAGATCGACCGTCTCTTGGGAGGCATTGCCGACGAAGATATCGCCCGCTATGAGAAGATGCAGGCGCAACGGCGGGAAGAACGACGCATTTTGCGCTACTTGCTCAAACAACGGGAAGCTGAGCCGGATCCCACCTTGCGGCTGTTGGCCTTTCCCCACATTCATGCCCAAGAGGAAAAAATCCGTGCCCTAGAAGCTCAAATCCGAGAGAACCCCGCTCACCAAGGGGGGAAAAAATTGCTGGGTTTGCGAGAAAAACGACAGCGCTTGCTCAAGCGCCTCGAGCACCTGGAGCGGCAGAGCGATTCCGTGCAGGAGTTGCGCTGGCAGCAATTTATGGCCTTGGTGGGGGTGTTGCAGGATTTCAACTGTCTGCAAGAGTATCAACCTACCGATAGCGGAGAGGTGGTGGCCGCGCTGCGGGGGGATAACGAGCTCTGGCTGGCGCTGGCTCTGCTCTCGGGTGAGTGTCAGGGCTGTGCTCCCCATCATTTGGCCGGAGTTGTGGCTGCCTTGGTCTCAGAGGCTCCCCGTTCAGGTACCTACAGCCGGCTGCGCACCTCGGGGCTGGTGGAGGATGTGCTGCACGGATTGCGGGGTTTACGGCGGCAGCTGTTCCGCAGCCAACGGCAACACCAGGTGTTTCATGTGCCGATCGGGTTTGAGCCCAGCTTGGCTGGGATCGTCGAACATTGGGCGCAAGGGATCCCTTGGGAGACCCTGGAAGCCAGCACCAACCTAGATGCCGGAGACCTGGTGCGCCTGATCCGCCGCACGCTGGATTTGCTTTCTCAGATCCCTTATGTTCCCCATCTGCCGGCGGAGTTACGGGAAAATGCCCGTCAAGCCCAAAAAATGCTGGATCGCTTCCCGGTGAGCGAGTTGATCTAGCGAGCTCAGACCGTTTGCTGTTCAGTGAGGTTGCAGCTCTATGATGCCCGCCGGTGAACCCACCCTCAGGGATGTGTTGAGTGTTATTGAAGAGATCCGGCAAGATGTGGAAGAGATCCGGCAAGATGTGGAAGAGATCCGACAGGATGTGGAAGGACTCCGGCAGGATGTCTCCAGAACCAACGAGCGGCTAGAAGCCCTGGCAGTCGATCAAGCAAAGCGCTGGGCCGAGCAGGAAAGACGTTGGGCTGAGCAGGAGAGACGTTGGGCCGAGCAGGGGATAGAAAACCGGGTGATCCTAGAACGAATTGACACCTATCAAAAGGCTAGTGCCCAAGTGGTTAACCTGGCTTTTGCCTTGATTGGAGCTGCCACCGTAGCTCTTGTCGGCATCGTCCTACGGTTGGCCGTTAGTCTATAGTCAGCTGGTTCGGCAAAAACTTCGGCAGGCAGGATGGCCTTGCTTCTCTATTCGGCAACTGGTACGGCTTGTCCTTGAATTTGGCATTCCGAATGGCCATCTCTAACAGGGCCATGTCCCACCCCGTCTGTTATATCCCCTATTGTGTCCCACTTTAGCCTGGATTACAGTGGGTTTCCCCGGTCTATCGTGGACACTAAAAAGCCCAGAAGCCTTGCTGGGTAAGAGCTTTCTGGACTTCAGTGGACGTTATCGGATTACGGAGAGAGTGGGATTCGGTTGCGCCAGCGGGCCGGATGGCCTTACCCACGGTGAGTTGCTCTCACAAACAAGTTCCAGCGGAGAGAGTGGGATTCGAACCCACGGTGAGTTGCCCCACACAGCATTTCCAGTGCTGCGCCTTCGACCACTCGGCCATCTCTCCAGATTGAGAATAGGGGCGACTTTCCAGGAGGGCTAAAAAGTCAGCCTTGTGATCCTAGCAAAGGATGGAAGCTATTAACGGGATCCTTTAGGCTCCCCAGGCCGAAACATTTGCAGCAGCACTTCCCAGCGGGAGCATCGCCAGTAGTCAATATGGGATCCGATTAACCCCGACTCGTTGATCTGTATTTCTGTCCAGCCAGGGATGCACAGGCGGGGACGCCAAGGCAAAGCCAAAGAACCGCTTAGGATCCACTCGGTGCGGATCTGGTTGCCGGTTTGCCGAATATCCTGCAGTTCGAGACGGATATCCTGTAGCCAACGCCCTATCCCCTCGATCATGCGGCGATAGCGATCCAAGCCGCGAAACTCGTTGAGGGGATCCCGGAAGTAAACCTGGGGATCGTAAATCGAATAAGTTTGATTTTTGGGAAAGCGAGCATAATCTGCCCGCAAGATGGTCACCAGATCAGGCGGGGCTTGGGAAGGAAGGCTCATGTCTTGGCCACGACAGAAAGAGACACCGTTTCCCCAGGGGCGGGGCAACACAACTGGATGGATTGGGACGTGGCGGCATTCAAGGCTGCCAGCTTTTCTCGAAACTCCTGCAGGCTGCCCAAGGGGCGGATCTGGGCGGCAAACCACCCGTGGTAGTCCACCTCTCCCATCGCCGTAGGGATCACCTGCTGGGGGCGTAGGGCTGCCACCACCTCCAGGGCCCGCTCTGGCCCCATGATCACCTCTCCCAAGAGGGGAAAGATCTGCCCCACCACCGGGATCAGCAGAGTATGAATGGGGCACAATTCCTGCTGCAATCGCAGCCGGATATCCGGTTGGGAAAGATGAGGCTCGTAGTAAAGCCGTGTCTGAGAGGGCACCTCTTCCAGCAGATAGCCCAGCTCACGGACAGGCCCTAGGGGCGCACCGGGAATGGCTGTGACCCGCAGATCCCCCCAGCGAACAGACTGCCAGGGATCCAGAGCTTGAACCGTTGCAAATCCTAGACTCTTCACGACTCTGGCCGCAGCCGGCGAGGCCAAAACGGGGATCCGCTTATCCAGGCGCTGCAACGTTGGTGGGTGGCAGTGATCCGGCTGGGCTTGGCTGAGGAGGATCCCGTCGATTTTGGGCAAGGTCTCCGGCGTAAAAGGGAGCGGCTGGCGGTGCTCCAGGCGGATGAACCAGGGGATCCCCAGAAACACCAGGGGATCCACCAGCCACGGATCCAATAGGAAGGTTTGCTCCCGGGTGTGGATGAGCCAACTGTTGAGGTCGATGCGGGTCAGTTGCATGAGTTTGAAGTGAGGTTATTGCCCGGTAATGGAGAGATCGGCAACCCAAATGCGGGGACACAGCCCACCGGGTGTGACTTGCGGCTCGGGCTCGACGTAGAAAATCGACTTCAACAGCTCCAGGAAGTCTCCGGCCACCGTGGCCGCTTCGATGCTGATGCGTTCTCCTTGGCGCACCCACCACCCCTGAAACGGCAGCGAGAAGGATCCCTGTAGGGGCTTAACGCCGGCATGAAGCGCTTGCAGCTCATCGATCCAAACCACATTTTCAGCCGTAGCCAAGTCATAGGTGCTCTCCGGCGGTGCCCCGGCAAACACATGGTAGTAGTGGGCGGCAACTGTGACCTTGGCGCCGATGTTGGCATGGCCAGTGGGCTTGGCTCCTAGGCGCTTAGCCGTACCGGCGCTGTGCAAAAAGTGGGTCAAGACCCCATTGGTGATGAGAGGGACACGGCGGGTGGGGGTGCCTTCTCCATCAAAGCTGATCGCTCCCACATTGGTCGGGTGTAGGGCATCGTCACACACCGACAGAAGAGGTGAGGCAATGGTCTTGCCCAGGGATTCTGGGGTGGACAGGCTTTGGTTGTCCAAAATGTTTCGGGCATTGAACACATTGGAGAAGGCGCCCAACAAACTCAAAAAGGCTTCTCCTGAAAAGACCACTGTGTATTTTCCAGAAGGGATCCGCTCGTACTCCAGATGGCTAATCAGTTTCTCAGCAGCTTCCTGCACACAACCCTGGATATCCAACTCATCCAGGCTGCGAGCCACTCGCATGGCTCCGGCGCTGCGGGGTTTGCGACCTTCTTGCTCTGCCTTGCTGTAGAGAAAAACCGAAGCGAGGGTATGCTCCTCTTGTCGTAGGGCTTGGTGGCTGTTGAGGTAGAAGCGGTTGATTTGCCGCTGCGCTAGGCCGTTGTAGGGCACCCCCTGAATGGCGGGATGGGATCCCAGCAGTGCCTTTTCAGCAGCCACCAACTGTTCCAACAAGTCGCCAGCCAAAGCCAACGGCCCTTTGTCGTTACAAGGCTGAGCAATAGGCAGAGTGGCTTCCGGGCTGAATTGAGGGGCATGTTCCCGCACGCCAAAATGGCTGGCTTCAAAGGCCGTTTGCAGGGCCAGTTCCAGCCCCGCCTCATCCACATCGGTGGTGGAAGTTACTCCCACCTGCCCTTGGTCGTTCCAGGCCCGCACCGTCACGCTGCAGCGGTGGGAAGCCTTGACCTGGCGAGGTTCTCCATGATCTACCTGCACGCTGGTTTCATCCACTTGAGCCCCGTAGAGATCAAACTGAGGGATCCCCAGCCGCCGGGCACAGCTTTGTGCCTGTTCTGCCAACACCTCGACTTGCACCATTGCCACTCCCCAAGTTCCTGTTGCCATCCAGCGCCTCTAGTAAACTACCCGCACTCATGCTGACGCAGAGCGCTCCGCACCGCTAAAGCGAAAGAGTGCAGGCTTTCGGTAGCCCTGTAGTTGGCAAGCCAACCACGGACCTCTAGGCTGGTTTACAGCAGCCCCAAGTTTGGCAATCATGTTGGCCCCATTCCAGTCCGCATCCCCTTCCCATCCACAGTGCCCACACTTAAACTGCTTCCCACTGCGATTTTGCTACGCAACGCTGACGCGACAGGATTGCGCAGGGTCGGGATGGATGTGCAAACACTTGTGACAGGTCTGCGAGGTATAAGCAGGCGGAACAAGGATCAGAGAAACCCCTGCAACTCTCGCCTTGTATTCCAGAAACTGCCTCAGTTGGTAGAACGCCCAACTGTTGGCCCTGCGCCGCTCGGCTTTGCTGCGGGGTTGTTGGTTGATACGCTCCCGTATCCCTGTCAAGTCCTCTAAAGCAATAGCGCTATTTGTGGCCTTTGCCCTAGAGACAATAGCTTTAGAGATGCGATGATTGACCCACGTTTTTGCTACGCAACGCTGACGCGACTGAAAGCGTCTCTCCTTACCAGACAGCCGTTGCAACAGTTCTCTGCATCTGCGCCGCGAACTGCGTGTGCCCTTACTGGCTTTGCGTTGGAGTACCGCCCTCAACCGGGAGTAGTGGTCTCGGACTCTGTTCAACTGCTGTCCATTCCAGTTGTCCCCCTCTGACGTATGGGCAATATCTGTCCTTCCCAAGTCCACGCCTACCACCTGAGCGGTGTTCTGCTGTTCCGGTAACTTTGCTTCCACGCAAATCTGGATGGAGTAGGAACCGTCTTTGCGCTTGACCAGAGTGGCCGATTTGGGATTGGAGCCTGCCAACTGTTCTCTCTGGTAATGACCAATCGCCAGCTCAAAGCGCTCTCGACCCTCCACCGTGGTGAGCGACACCGTCCAGTCTTTCTCGCGAAACGAAAAGATACGAGCGTCATAGGTAGCGAAGCCACCCTTGAACGCTTTGACCGGGCGGTTTTTCTGTTGTGCTACCTTGCGAGCAGACGCTACCCGTCTGCATATCTGTTGAGCCAAATTACTGGACAAGCCGAAACGGGCACGGATTTCGTAGTAGCACAGGGATTGGAGTTTCAGTGGGTTGACGACTTTCTTGGGTGTGTTTTGGTTGACCCAGTTCAAGGCTTGGCCGAAAGCATCCAATGTCTCGTCCAATTTGGCGGCTTGCGACTGGGACACCTTGAGCTTGCAAGAAACGGTCAGGACTTGGGTCATAGCCTTATTGCATTTTACTCACATTCCTCCCGACCCTTGCCCTGTGGGCAGAGAGCGGGGCTCCTGCGGTTTCTAGCTGACGGGCCAGCCAGGCGGCCAACTCTTCCGAGCTGCTGAAGTCCAACAGAGCTTCCCCCAGCGCCTCCAGTTGTGACGTTGACAAAGCCCAAATCTTATTCTCAAGGCCGGGTCAAGGGATCCCAACTTCCGCCTGAGCAGCCGCAAAACCAGCGTTGCTTCCCCGTGTTGCAATCCCTGTTGTAATCCTTGTTGCAATCCTTGTTGTAGCCCTTGTTGCAGGCCCAGTTGTAGTCCTTCTCTGCGTCCTTCTTTGCGCCCTTCTTCCAGCCCCTCTCGCAGAGCTTCTGCCCGCCACTCTTGGTAGATCACCGATTCCCTCATATCCAAAGACCTCATGGTTTGTCGAATCAAACCCCGATCCAATGCTAGCCCCGCCAAGACGGCTGTTGCGGCTGCCAATTCCCTTCTCTCACTGGGGTCTGCCAAGCTCTCTAGCTCACTGACCACCTCTCGCAAGGTTTCTGCTGGATCTTCCACCTGGCTTAGAACCCGAAACGGTAGCAGGGCTTGCCGATCCGCTCCGGCCCTCAAATCGCATTCCCACAGGCGGACAACATCAAACTCATGGCTCAGCCTCTCTAGACGAAAAGAGCATGACTCTAGTCAATGATACGCTGGACTATACTGAAAATAATGTACAGTATGTTCAGTATGGCTGCTTGGCATGGCTAGGTATGTAAAACC
>NZ_JBSSBR010000031.1:0-31055 GCF_054059035.1 Thermostichus sp. MS-CIW-36 | reverse complement strand
TTCGGGCCTGTTTTGTTCTCTGGTAGAGCAGAGCAGGCTCAGGGCTACTGAAAGCCCGCTCCGTACCGCTTAGCGGTCGGAGCCGGGTAGTTTACTGCTGCCTATCCATTACGCCCAAGTCTGGTCACTCTTGAGGGTAATGGGGGAGCAACAACTTATTATTGTTATTGGAATTGATTGGATTCACGGGATCCCAGCCAACTGGCGGGCCACTAGGGCGGGAAGTTGAGCCAACGGGATCCCTTCCAGAACTTCTGCTGCAAAAGCGCAGGTGAGGAGTTGCCTGGCCTCAGCTTGGGGAATACCCCGGCTTTGCAGATAAAAGATCTCTTCCGCCTCCAGTTGGCTGACGGTGGCCCCGTGGGCACACTTGACGTTGTCGGCAAAGATCTCCAGTTGCGGCTGGGTGTTGACCCGCGCTTTGGGGCCTAGGAGCAGGTTGCGGTTGGTCTGGGCGGCGTCCGTCAGTTGGGCCTCTCGGCTCACCAGAATCCGTCCGCTGAAGACCGCATGGGCTGTCTCGTCAACGATGCACTTGTGCAATTGGCGGCTGCTGCCGTGGGGGGCCTGATGCACCAGGCGGGAGTGGGTGTCGCTGTGCTGGGATCCCTTCAGCAGCGTTAGCCCCTGCAGTTGGGTGTGGGCCTGGGCTCCGGCTTGGGTGATCTCCAGGTTGTGGCGAGAAAACTGGGATCCCCACTGAATCGCCTGGAGGCGGTAGTGGCTGTCGCAGCTTTGGCGCACGGCGGTCTTGTTGATGTGGAAGGCTGGGGATCCCTGCCTTTGCAAAATCACATGGTGCAAACGAGATCCCTCTGCCAGGGCGATCTCCGTAACCGCGTTGCCAAAGGGGATCCCGGATCCCAGGGATACATGATCTTCGATCAGCGTGAGGGAGCTGTGGGCTTGCAAAGACAGCAGGCAGCGGGGCTGGGCCAAAACCGCCTCTCCCTCAGGAGCCACCGTTATGAACAGCAGGTGCAGCGGTGACGGAACTTCCTGGCCGGGCTGTAGGCCAATCTGGATCCCATCTCCCAGATGAGCGGTGTTGAGGGCCGTAAACACATCCGTCTTGGCCAGGGTTTGCAGCAACTCCCCTGGGGCTTGGGCTAAAGGGATCACCTGCAAAGCGGTGGGCAGGCCGCTCAAATCAGAAAGCTGGGGGGCAAAGTAGCCGTTGACGAACACGGCGCGGCTATAGCTGGCTTCCGGCCAAAGCCAGGGCTCTAGGGTTGCTGCATCCAGAGCCGGATCCCCCGCGGCAGCCAGGCGAAACTTGTGGGCCAGCAGTGGCGAGAGATCGCTGTATTTCCAATCCTCTTCCCGTGGGGTCGGGATCCCCAGTTCGGCCAATTGGGCGCGGGCCTGCTGCCTAAGGGTGGTGTAGGGATCCTGCCTTTCCGGGATTTGGCCGAGGATGTGCTCCAGGAATAGGCGGCTCTCTGGGGCAAAAGGTTTGGGCAAGGTGGCGCTCATCCCTCTTTCTCCTGCCGAGATGTCGCAGCTGCCGGTTCTTGGCCCAACTGAGTTTTGATCCAGTCGTAGCCCCGTTCTTCCAGCTCCAGCGCCAAGGTCTTGTCCCCACTGATGACGATACGACCCCCCTCCATCACGTGCACGTAGTCGGGGGTTACATAGTCCAGCAAGCGTTGGTAGTGGGTGATCAAGAGCATGGCATTCTCAGAGCCGGCCAGTCGGTTGATGCCGTGGGCGACAATGCGCAGCGCGTCGATATCCAGACCGGAATCCGTCTCGTCCAAAATGGCCAGCGTAGGCTCCAACACCGCCATTTGCAGGATCTCGTTGCGCTTTTTCTCGCCGCCGGAAAAGCCCTCATTCACAGAGCGCTCCAAAAAAACGGGATCCATTTTGACAATATCCAACTTTTCCCGTACCAGGTCGTCAAAATCCAGAGCATCCAGTTCCGGCTGATCCCGATATTTCTGGCGAGCGTTGTAGGCGGCGCGCAGGAAATCCAAGTTGCTCACCCCCGGAACCTCGATGGGGTATTGAAACGCCAAGAAGATCCCTGCCCAAGCCCGCTCCTCCGGTTCCATTTCCAGAAGATTCTTGCCCAGATAGAGGATCTCGCCTCCTGTCACCCGGTAGTCGGGGTGGCCAGCCAAGATCTTGGAAAAAGTGCTTTTTCCAGAGCCATTGGGGCCCATGATGGCGTGGATTTCTCCGGCGCGAATTTCCAGTCTCAACCCCTTGAGAATGGGGGTGCCGTCGATCTCGGCGCTGAGATCTCGAACGGATAAGATAACAGGGCTGTTTTCGCAGATCATAGCTAGACTCTAGAGTTGCCACTGAAGGGCAGGGATTGGAAGGTTAGAGGATCCCTGAACTAGGTTTGGACTTTGGGCCAAAGGATCTCTTACGGCTCTATTGGGAGCGGCGATTGAGGATGTCCCGAATTTCTGCCAGCAAGACCACTTCTGATGGGGGCGATATAGAAGGAGATTCTTCCTCCTTTCGCTGTAGGGTGTTGATCGCCTTCACCAGTAAGAAGATGGCAAAAGCGATAATCACAAAATCAAACACAGCTTGCAGAAAGCTACCGTAGTTAATCGTAACTGGATCTTCAGGACTTCCACCGATTTTCCAGACCAAGTTCTGGAAGCTCACTCCACCAATCATCAAGCCTAAAACCGGAGTAAATAGATCTGCTACGAAAGAAGTCACGATCTTCCCAAAAGCACCTCCAATAACAACGCCAACAGCCAAATCTAAGGCATTGCCCCGGCTGATGAACTTTTTGAACTCCTCCAGAAATGCCCTCATGGGGAACTTCTCCTGCCTAGCCTTACGGTTCAAAACTCCTTGATTATCCCCTCTCCCCCCCTGCATCCATGCGCTGTTTGCAACGTCGCCAAGCCCTTGGGCCGCCTCTGGCTTCAGGGGATCACAGCCCTCTGCCTTGGGAGTTACCTAACCCCTTACCCTTCTCCTGAAAATGGCAGCGCCTGCTCCCACAGCGTGTCAGCGGCCTCGCCCACTTGCTCAGCTTCGCATTGGGAGCAATCCCCTAGCCGACGGATCCCTCTAACTTTAGGCTCAGCAATCGATCGGCTTCTACGGCAAACTCCATCGGCAGTTGGTTGAACACTTCTCGGCAGAAGCCGCTGATGATCATGGACACGGCATCTTCCGCAGAGATGCCGCGGGACTGGAAGTAGAACAATTGCTCTTCTCCAATCTTGGAGGTGGAAGCTTCGTGCTCCACTTTGGCGGTGTTGTTTTGCACCTCAATATAGGGGAAGGTGTTGGCGCTGCACTGATCCCCGATCAACATGGAATCGCACTGGGAAAAGTTGCGGGCACCTTCCGCTTTCGGCCCGATTTTGACCAGGCCGCGGTAGCTGTTTTTGGAGTGCCCAGCCGAGATCCCTTTGGAGATAATTTTGCTGCGGGTGTTGCGGCCCACGTGAATCATCTTGGTGCCGGTATCGGCCTGCTGGTAGTTGTTGGTTAGGGCAACCGAGTAAAACTCGCCCACCGAGTTTTCCCCCACCAACACGCAGCTAGGATATTTCCAAGTGATGGCCGAGCCGGTCTCCACTTGCGTCCAAGAGATTTTGGAGTTGGCCCCCTGACACAGGCCGCGCTTGGTTACAAAGTTATAAATGCCCCCTTTGCCGTTTTCGTCGCCGGCATACCAGTTCTGTACCGTCGAGTACTTGATCTCGGCATTGTCTAGGGCGATCAGCTCCACCACCGCCGCATGCAGTTGGTTGGTGTCGAACATGGGGGCAGTACACCCTTCCAAGTAGCTGACGTAGGATCCCTCGTCGGCAATGATCAGGGTGCGCTCAAACTGGCCCGATTCGCCGTTGTTGATGCGGAAATAGGTGGAAAGCTCCATGGGACAGCGCACCCCTTTGGGCACATAGACAAAGGATCCATCACTGAACACTGCCGAGTTCAGCGCCGCGTAGTAGTTATCGGCAATGGGAACCACACTGCCCAAGTACTTGCGCACCAGCTCCGGATACTCCCGCAGTGCCTCCGACATGGAGCAGAAGATCACGCCTTCCTTGGCCAGCTTTTCCCGGAAGGTGGTGGCCACCGAGACGCTGTCGAAAATGGCATCCACCGCCACATTGGCCAGCCGCTTCTGTTCAGACAAGGGGATCCCCAATTTCTCGAAGGTCTCCAACAGCACCGGATCCACTTCGTCCAGGCTCTTTTTCTTCTCCCGCACCTTGGGGGCGGAGTAATAGACAATGTTTTGGTAGTCAATGGGCGGGTAGCTGACGTTGGGCCAGGTGGGCTCGCTCATCTTCAGCCACTGGCGGTAGGCCCGCAGCCGGAACTCTAGCATAAAGTCCGGCTCCCCTTTCTTGGCCCAGATCTGCCGAATCACCTCTTCGTTCAAGCCTTTGCCAATCGACTCAGAGGGGATGTCGGTTACAAAGCCGTACTTGTAGGGCTGGTTGACCAGGGCGCGGACGCTCGTAGACATGGATGGCTCTCGGGTAGTGACAGGGTAGAAACGCGACTAAGACAGATGGCCAAATAAAACAACAGAGTTGTTGTTTAACTGATCCTCAGGTTACTTTAGCAATGATCCCGTTGTCAAAATAGCAGAGAGCTGTGCTGGCAGCGGCAGCCGATTAACCCAGTCTAACCAGGAGGGCGAGGGTGGACAGCACGCGCAAGATCACCGGGCAGGTCGCTCAACCCGCTTCGAGTAAGCAGGCCATCTTGGTCTACCTGCGCAAGGCGGGGCAGGCCAACGCCCAAACGCTGGCAGAGCACCTGCGCATTTCTCCCCAGGCCATCCGCCGCCACCTCAAGGATCTGGAGGCAGAGGGGTTGATCCAACATGTCGCTCAACCCAATGGTCTAGGGCGACCCCAGCATCTCTATCAGCTCAGCCCCTTGGGAGAAGAGCAATTTCCCGCCAGCTACGATGAGTTTGCCCTTGGTCTGCTCAACACCCTGGCCGAAACTCTGGGATCCGAACAGATGGGATCCCTTCTCCACCACCAGTGGCAGCGCAAAGCCCGGGAATATCAGGCCCAGCTGGGATCCGGATCCCTACAGGAGCGGCTGGAGCGCTTGGTGCAGTTGCGCCAGGCGGAGGGTTACATGGCGGAGTACTACCCCTATCCTGCCGACCTGACTGTGCCGATGGCAGCAGAGGGATCCGAGCCTTACGTCGAGCAGTATGTGTTGGTCGAGCACAATTGCGCCATTGCCCAGATTGCCCACACCTTTCCCAGCGTCTGCGGCCACGAGCTGGAGATGTTTGCTGCCGCCTTGCCCGATTGCCGAGTAGAGCGCATCACCTGGCAGGTGCAGGGAGAACACCCCTGCGGCTACTGGATTGCCAAGCCGGCGGCTCGGTCAACTTAAGACTTCCCCAGGAAACCGGATCCCTGAGGTGTCAAACGAGGTTTTTTCGGGTATAGTTATCTCGTACAGGTTTTAAGTTTGCTCTCCGCATGGTCTGGCGCGCTTCCTTTTTTGGCTACTTTACCTTTCCCTGGCAACGACCAGGGCGGAAGGGTGGCGCGTAAACTAAAGACCTAGGTTTACCCGAGTCAGTCCTGAAGCCCTGAGCCCAGCGCCAGGGCTTTTTTGATGGCTCGACGACCCCATCTACCCACTTGCACACTAAGGACAGTTCCATGCCCCCCCAAACCGACAATTGCAACATCCAAGAGGTGACTCCCTTGATTGCCCCTGCTGCTGTCAAGGCCAAGCTGCCCCTTACGGAAACGGCAGCGCAAGTGGTGCTCTCCACTCGGCAAGCCATCCGCGACATCATCCACGGACGGGATCTCCATCGCTTGGTGGTGATCGTCGGCCCCTGTTCCATCCACGATCCCGCAGCGGCTCTGGAGTATGCCCATCGCCTCAAGCGGGTGGCCGACCAAACTCGGGAGCACCTGGTGATCGTTATGCGCACGTATTTTGAGAAACCCCGCACCACGGTGGGCTGGAAGGGCCTGATCAACGATCCCCACCTGGATGGTTCGTGCGACATTGCCACCGGCTTGCAACTGGCCCGTTCCATTCTCCTGCAGATCAACGAGCTGGGCCTGGCCTGTGCTACCGAGATGCTGGATCCGGTGACCCCTCAGTACACGGCAGATCTGGTGAGCTGGGCGGCCATTGGCGCCAGAACCATCGAAAGCCAAACTCACCGGGAAATGGCCAGCGGTCTCTCCATGCCTGTGGGCTTCAAAAACGGCACCGACGGGCGGCTGGAAATTGCGCTCAATGCCATTCTCTCCGCCAGCCATCCCCACAGTTTCCTGGGCATCGGCCAAGATGGCATGACGGCTCTGGTGAAAACCACCGGCAACCCGGATCGACACATTGTGTTGCGGGGGGGAGGGGGCAAGACCAACTACGGCCCGGAAGATGTGGCGCGGGCGGCACTGCTGATGAAGGATCAAGGGATCCCTCGCTCGGTGATGGTGGACTGCTCCCATGACAACTCCCACAAAAATTACCGCAACCAGGGATCCGTCTGTCGGGCGGTGCTACAGCAGTACCAGGCGGGGCAGCGGGCTTTGATGGGACTGATGCTGGAGAGCAACCTCTATCCGGGCAAGCAAACCTGGCAGGAAGGGGCACCGCTCCAGTACGGGGTTTCCATCACCGATGGCTGCATCGGCTGGGAAGAGACGGAAGATCTGTTGCGGGAGATGGCGGCGACCGTAGAGGGAAGAGCGTTGGCCCTCAGCCGCTGAGGGACGGGGATCCCGGAGTTTGTTAAAGAATCAAAAAGGAAATGGGGACAAGGGGCAGCCTGCTCCTAGGGTCGAGCCAAGGTTTCGTTGTTTCGCCAGGCCCTGTGGGATGGGGTCTCCAGGTCGATCTTGGAGGATGTGATGGAGCATGACTCTAGTCAATAATAAGCTCAACTATACTGAAAATAATGTATAATATGTTCAGTACGGATTACTACCAGTTGATCTTTCTGTTTACTTTCGAGTCTGCCAACATGGTAGCCAAAGCAAAGCAGAAAATTGGTAGTAAGACGACACGGAAACTGCGCTTTGGGTATTCTACTCAAAGCTTTGCGGGATACCGCCATTCTGTTTGGACTCCGTCCCGCTAACGCGAATGGAAACAAACAGAATGCTATCGCTGCATAGTTGAACAGTGATGTTCAGCAGTGTTCAGCGTAAATGTATCAGCTACAGATCCCCACCAGTGTTAGCAGCGACGGTCAGCAGCCCTATCCAGATCCCGATCGGATCCCTCGGCGACCCCCCGAGCAGTTGCGAGATCGGCTGATCGTCTCCGGCCTGCGCTACTACGGTTATACCGGTTTTGATGAGGCGGAACGGGCTTTGGGGCAATGGTTTGAGGTGGATTTCGAGTTGTGGGCGGATCTGCGCCCGGCTGCTCTCAGCGGCCAACTGTGTGATAGCCTCGACTACCGTTCTGCTGTGGCCGGGATTGCGGAACTGGTGAAAAGCAATCAGTTTGTGCTGATCGAGAGTTTGGCGGAGGCGATTGCCGAAATGGTGCTGCGGGAGACAGGGGCCAGCAAAGCTAAGATCCGATTGACCAAGTGTCATCCCCCGATCCCAGAGCTGACGGGGCGGGTTACTGTGGAGATTGTTCGTCCCTAGAACTTCTCTTAACCCTTTCCTACCGACCCTGTGCTTGCTCTAGAACTTGCTTCTCGTACCTCTGAGGACTGGATCGACCAGGCCATCCGGCACATCGATCTGGTCTTGCTAGACCACGCCAACTGTGAGAAAAAAGCAGCGGGCAACGCCCTCAGTCTGCTCTTTCGCTACCCGGCTAACGGGCGTTTGGTGGAAACCCTCTCGCCGCTGGCGCGGGAGGAGCTGCAGCATTTTGAGCGGGTGCATCGCCACCTGCAACGGTTGGGGATCCCCATCAAGCCCTTGTCGGCTGCGCCCTATGCCGGTCGTCTGAACCAACACCTGCGCCGCTCCGAGCCGGAGCATCTGTTGGATACCCTGCTGGTGGCAGCCATCATTGAGGCCCGCAGCCACGAACGCTTGGGCCTGTTGGGGATCCACGCGCCTGACCTGGAGTTGCGGCAGTTTTATCTCTGGCTGGCGGCTGCGGAGGAGCGCCATTGGCAGCTTTATTTGGATTTGGCCTTGGATCAGTTTCCCGCCGATCAGGTGCAGGAGCGGCTCGATACTCTACTCCAGGTGGAGGCCGAGATCTTGTCTTCCCTTCACCCCGAACCCCGTGTTCACAGCTAGCCCCACTCCGTTTCCCCCCGCGGTGCAGCTCCCATGTTTCAAGCGACGCGGCAGTGGTTGGCCTTCTGGTATACAACGGTTACGGCAGTGTTGCTGCTGTTGTTTGCCGGCAGCTTCTATTGGTACGTGCAGTCAACCCTGATTGAACGGGTGGACGATACCCTTGGCCATGTGGTGGAAATTGTCGAGCGGTCTTTGGTGGTGGATGAGAGCCTCTTGGATCCGCAGCAAGCCCGCCGCAGCTTGGAGGCCAGCTTTCGGGATGATCCCAGCACCCTAGAGGACGATCACATCGACTTGGAGTGGTTCGGCCCTCAGGGAACGCTCATCTGGTCCACGGTGCCCGGCGGGATCCCTGCCCCCCTGTTGACCGAGGGATCCCTGCACACTGCCCGCATCGCTCCTGGGTATTGGCTGCGTCAGTTCACCGAGCCGATCGTGGCCGGTGGGAAGCTGCTGGGCTATCTGCGGGTCAGCCATCCTTGGTTTGAGGTGAGCAAGCCAACGCGACAGTTGATCCGGGATCTTTCCCTCTGGGTGGTGGCCGGCTTGACGGGTGTGGGGGCCATTGGCTGGATGCTCTCCGGTTTGGCCATGCAGCCCATCCGGCAGTCTTATCAGCAGCTCAAGCAATTTACCGCCGACGCCTCTCACGAGCTGCGCAGCCCCTTGGCCAGCATTCAAACCGCGGTACAGGTGGCTTTGGCGGATTCCCAATTGGATGCCGACACCCGGCAGCGCTGGCAGATGGTGGAGCGGTTGTGTTTACGGCTGGGTCGTCTGGTGGATGACCTGCTGTTTCTGGCCCGCCACGACAGCGGTATGGTGCCTTTCCAACCCCGTTGCTGTGCGCTGGATGCTCTGCTGCTGCAGGTGGTGGAGGAGCTGCAGGGCCTGGCCAACCAAAAACAGATCCGCTTGAAGCTGGAGATTGCTGCCCCTGAGAGCGGGACGGAACCTTCTCCCGCCCAAGTGGATCCCTTCGGTTTTTGGGGAGATGAAGATCAATTGGCCCGCCTGTTCACCAACCTGATTGAAAACGCCCTTCTCCACACTCCCCCGCAAGGAGAGGTGCAGGTGAGGCTGGAACAACGGCTGCGCTCTGGATCCCCAGAGCTGGTGGTGCGGGTACAAGATACCGGGCCAGGGATCCCCCCCCAGGCTCTGCCCCATGTGTTCGATCGCTTTTATCGGGTAGATCCGGCTCGCAGCGGGGATCCCGGTCGCCTCTCGGGGTCAGGTTTGGGGCTGGCGATCGTCAAAAGCATTGCCCAACAGCATCAAGGTCAGGTGCAGGTGGAGAGCGAGCTGGGCCAGGGATCCAGCTTTGAAGTTATTTTGCCCCAGCGACAGTTGGAAATCTGTACCCCAGAGAGAGTCTAAAAGTGCTCTGGAAAACAGACAGCCCTCGGTCAATATGCTAGCTTTAAGCCAAGATTGACTGAGTCTTTATTCAGAACTGTATTAAGAACCGTATTGGCCCAGTTGAACTGGATTTTTGGGTACTAGAGATCTTTCCTTTCCAGATTTAAGAACTTCTCTTTTTCCCGGATAAAACAGCAGAGATGGGATCAGCTCCCAGGCTCTTGCCCTTCTCAGCCGGCTGCTGAGCTGTTGATTGGGTGATGAGTGAGTGCAGTCCGCCCGCGCAGCCCCACAATTTCCCATTGAATCCTGTGCCAGGAAAACGTTATGTATCGCTTCCAGGTTCGTGCCATCACCCAGCCGGGCGAGAGAATTGCCTTGGTGGGATCCAGCGCAAAATTGGGCTCCTGGGATCCCTGCCATTGCATTTGGCTGCAAACGGATCCGACTCGCTATCCGCTGTGGTGGGTAGAGTTGCCGTTGAGCCCGGCAGATGGCGCGCCCGGCCCGTTGTTGCCCTATAGCGGGTGTTCAAAAGAAATCCCTCGAGTGGAGTACCGATATCTGCGCGTGCAAGCCGGTGGGCAAGTGATTTGGGAATCCGCCGCTGTCAATCGCTGGGTGCCCCTTGAACCAGAACCTTTACCGGCAGTTTTGATTGTCGAGGATGGGGAGTTTGGCCAGATCCCTGCCTATCCTTACGGCTATTTTGCCGATCCCATTCCTGAGAACGCTCCGCGCCGCTTCCGCGACCACCCCCAACTCTTCTCCCAAAGGGACTCTGAGGTGTTCAACTCCAGAAAGCTGATGATCGGACTCGAACCGACGACCTGCTCATTACGAGTGAGCTGCTCTACCAACTGAGCTACATCAGCAACGGTTGATTCGATGGGGGAACCCGCCGCTCCGGAGCAAGCAATCCCAATCTTGATCCTGGGCAGGTTTACTGATCCTAACTCATCCTTGCCTCACTCGGGATCCCCAGCGCCATAGCCCCAAAGATAGCCCCAACGTCAGCCACGCCAGCCAATCCCCCGCGCGATTGTAGAAAGTTGTCTCAGAACGCCGCTTCACTTCTCCCGTAATCACCCCCCGCTGAAAGATGGGGCCAACCTGCTGGAGCCGACCTGAGGGATCCACCACCAGATTGCCGCCTGTGTTATTGACAAACACCACGCTACGCCGATTTTCCACAGCCCGGAAAACCGAGAGCTGGCCATGCAACATCGGCCAGTGGCTATTACCAAACCAGCTATCATCCGAAATCACGATCAAAGACTCGGCGCCGCGACGGGTTAAAGTTCGGCTGGGCGCAGGCAAGACGCTCTCCAAGCAGATCATCACCCCCAAAGGCCCGAAAAGCTCCCCTCCGTCCAGAGGCCGATAGCCATCGGGTGAAGGCACGTAGCGCCCCGACTCGAAATAGGGAAAGATCCACTGCTTGCCAAACCAATCCAGTAAGTTGCCCCGGGCGTCAAGCAATAGGGCCGTGTTAAAAAATCGCTGCTCTGGCTCCGGCAAATGGGCTGTGCGGGGATCCGGCTCTGTTGCCCCCGTAATCAAAGCGCCTTCCGGCGGCAGAATCGCTTGCATTGGCTCGATCACGTAGGGTTCCAGGCCAGTATTCAGCAGCCGTGCCCGCAGCGCCCCCTCCGGCCAAATCACCAACTGTGCCCCAGCAGCCACCCCCTGGGCAGAAAGCTGATGCAGCTCCCGGTAGCGCTCCAGGCGGTAGTTCCAACTGCGATCGGCTTCCAGCCAAGCCACCTGCTGCACTGCCGCTACCCGAAAGCCGGGATCCCTGTTTTCGACGGCCAAGGCATCGAAGTCGGCCAGGCGTGCGCTTCCATAGGCCAAGACCAGCCCCGTCAACCCCAGGCCGCAGGCGAGCGTACCCCAGAAATCCCTGTTCCTGAGCATCTCACCCAAAACGTTTCTCAGGGATCCCCCAGCCGCCTGCCACCGGCTAGAAATCTGCCTGGCCATCTGCCAAAGAACCCCATTGACGAACACGGCATAGAAGGTAACCCCCCAGATCCCCGTAACATCGGCTACTTGGATCCCGAGGGGCCAGTCGAACAACAGGGATCCCCAGTGGAAAGGGATGGGCCACCAGAGCAAGCCCAACAGCCCATCCAAGCCCGTCCAGACCGTGGCCAAACCCAGCGGACGTGCCCAGACCGGCAGGGGACGACTCAGTTGCAAACTCAGGAGCGTAGCAGTGGTGAAAAAGAGGGGGATCAGGGGAGCCACCACCACGCCCCCCAGGATCTCCCAGGCGCTCAACACCTTAACCGAGAAGGGATCCACCCAGAAGGCATACAGGCACACCCAAAACCAGAGGCCATAGGCCAAACGCCACCGCGCCCACCCTTGCCGTTGTTCGCACAGGTCAAACAGCGGGGCTAGGCCCAGCAGCGCCCCCGGAAACCAGTGCCACCAGCGGTTGGGGGACCCCAGACAGAGCAGCAGGATGGCTAGACCCATTAGCCAGCGGGATCCCTCGCCTGGGTTTCTCTTTTGGGGCAGATCCTGCCGTTGAGTTGAAGATTTCAGTTCCAGCTTCATCACCTCAATAAAATTCAGCCTCTTCGGGAAACCCCACGGGGATTGAACACGCCCCTGCCGACGGATCCTCTCCAGAGTAGCGCCCTTGCAGCAGCCGCAACTATCTCCTGGAGCACAGGGCTCCTACTGCCCGAATCTGAAGCTGTGTTAACATTTTGCATAACTTCAGGGGGCTGGTGCCTCCCGGCTTGGGTTAGGGATCCCGTCAGCGGTGCGTAGCACTATGGGCAAAGTTTTGGTTTTGAATGCCTCCTACGAGCCGCTCAACATCACCAGTTGGCGCAGGGCGGTCGTTCTTTTGCTCAAGGGCAAGGCCGAGCAAATTGAGCACAATGGCCGAGTGGTGTACGGCAACATTCCTTTGCCCACCGTCATTCGCCTGCGCCACTATGTCCACGTTCCCCATAAGGAGATCCCGCTCACGCGCCGCAACGTCCTCTACCGGGATGGGCATCGTTGTCAGTACTGCGGCTGCTTCGGCGAAGATCTCACCCTGGATCACGTGATCCCTCGGTCTCGTGGCGGCGGGGATACTTGGGAAAATGTGGTCAGTGCCTGTGTGCGTTGCAACGTGAAAAAAGGGAACCGCACCCCCCGCGAAGCCGGTATGCCCCTGCTGCGCCAACCCCGCCGTCCCCACAGCACTCTCTACTTTGAAATCTCCAAAGCCGTCGGCAGTGGTTCCCATCGAGAATGGTCTAAGTACACCATCGGCCTAGAAGGGGATCCCCAGGGGGAATCGTTGGACAGCCCAAGCTAGACGGGCCGCCTAGGGATGGACTTCCGATACAGGGGCAGCTTTGGAAATGGGGGGAGAAGTGGTGGCTGGGATCCCGGTCTCGATCCACCGGTGAATCAGGGCATTGACCTCTTCGGGGCGCTCATCGTGGGGGCAGTGGCCAGCCTCCAGGAAGTATTCCACTGCTTGAGGGTAGTGGGCCCGGTACAGCTTAGAGCGTTCCCGAGCCCGCATCCAGGGATCCCGTTCTCCCCAGATCAACAACAGCGGGCGCACCAAGCTGCACAGCAGCTCATCTACATACCGTCCCTTCTGCCCACCTCGCATCAAGGCCACAAACACATCGGCAGCCCCCGGATCCTGGGTGGGGCGATGGATGGCCTCGACCAGCTGATCGGTCACGGCTGCCGGGTCGTAGTAAACCTGCTTCAGCTTGGCTCGGATCACGTGCGGCTGCCGCAAATACTGAAACAGCAGGTAAGACACCAGGCGCTGGCGCAGGCCCCAGCCCACCAATCCGCCTATCCATTGCCGCCATCCGGTCGGGGATCCCTTGAGGGTGGAAAACCCACCTGCCCCATTCAAAAGCACCACGCCCCGCACCCACTCCGGCCACTCCGCCGCAAAACTGAGCACCACATAGCCGCCCAGGGAGTTGCCGATCCCCACCACAGGCCGACGGATTACCTGTTGGCAAAAGTCCCGCAGCTGATCCCGCCAGATTTCGGCGCGGTAGTCCCAGTTGGGCTTGGCGGAGCGACCGAAACCCAGCAAATCGATGGCGTACACCTGGTAGTGTTGAGCCAATTCGGGAATGTTCTTGCGCCAGTGGTCGGTGGAGGCTCCAAAGCCGTGCACCAGAAGCAGAGGCTGCCCCTGCTCACCCTGTTTGACGTAATGAACCGACTGCCCTCGCCAGATCCACTGCGCCGAAATGGGAGTGGCCGATGCCGATGTCGAAGCCATAGGAGTTGCTTGTAAGCCTTTCTTAATTCTAGGTTCTTTGCAGCTACTCCGGGGGGAAGCCCACCCTCTACGGGCAACGTAAGAGCAGTGGGCCTGTTAGACATAACCTCTGCTTTTTAGGCTTTGTATCACCAGGTCAATACATTCGGAGATGCTTTGCTCGGCAGTTTTGCACACCACCTCCGGCTGTTCCGGCGGCTCGTAGGGATCGTCAATACCGGTAAAGTGCTGGATTAAGCCTGCCCGCGCCTTTCGATAGAGGCCCTTCACATCCCGGCGTTCGCACACCTCCAGGGGGGCATCCACAAAGACTTCGATAAAGCTGCCAATATACTGCCGTACCTCCTGCCGTGCTGCCCGATAGGGGGAAATGGCCGACACCAGCACAATCACCCCGTGCCGAGTCAGCATCTCCGCCACAAAGCCGATGCGGCGAATGTTCTCCTCCCGATCCACTTTGCTGAAGCCCAGACCCTTGGTGAGATGTTGCCGCACCAGGTCCCCATCGAGCACTTCCACCGGCAGCCCCCAAGCGCGCAACTGCTGGGCCACGCCGCAGCTCAGGGTGGTTTTGCCCGCCCCGCTCAATCCCGTAAACCAGACCGTTACCCCCCGCCGCGACATCTGTCTGTTTGCTTCTGTCTGTTTGCTGTGGATCCCTGAATCTTTGGCCCCGCCAGAATATCATCTCCAAAGCAGGGTGGTACACTCGAAACACGGCTTGCGCCAGCCCCAAAGCGCTCCGCGCCGCCAACACGACAGCAATCTTTTACCGGCCATGTCTCCTCTAACTTCGCCTCTTGCCAGTGCCCCCTCGGGATCCCCGACAACTGCCGAGCTGTTTGCCGAGCATGTGATGGCCACCTATGGGCGCTATCCCCTGACCTTGGTGCGCGGGCAGGGGTGTCGGGTTTGGGATGAGCAGGGGCGCGAGTACCTGGACTTTGTGGCCGGCATTGCCACCTGTACCCTGGGGCATGCCCACCCGCTGTGGATTCAGGCGCTCACCGAGCAGGCACAACAGTTGCACCATGTTTCCAACCTTTACTACAACCAGCCGCAGGCACAACTGGCTCAATGGCTGACCCAGCACTCCTGTGCCGACAAGGTGTTTTTCTGCAACTCAGGGGCGGAAGCCAATGAGGGAGCCATTAAGCTGGCCCGCAAGTATGCCCACACGGTGCGCGGGATCCAAGATCCGATGATCCTCACCGCCCATGCCAGCTTCCATGGCCGCACCCTGGCCACCGTTACCGCCACCGGCCAGCCCAAATACCAGAAAGACTTTGCCCCTCTGGTGCCCGGCTTTGATTACGTTCCCTACAATGACATCGAGGGCACAGCAGCAGTGTTGGAGCGCTGGGGCGAGCGGGTGTGTGCCGTGCTGTTGGAGCCGTTGCAGGGGGAAGGGGGGGTTGTGCCGGGGGATCCCGCCTATTTTCAATGGTTGCGCCGGATCTGCAGCGAGCGGGGCATTCTGCTGATTTTGGATGAGGTGCAGGTGGGCATGGGCCGTACCGGCATGCTGTGGGGCCACTGTAACCTGGGGGTGGAGCCGGATGTGTTCACCTTGGCCAAGGGCCTGGCCGGTGGGATCCCCATCGGGGCCTTGTTGGCGAAAGACTTTTGCGCCGTGTTTCAGCCGGGGGATCACGCCAGCACCTTTGGGGGCAACCCCTTGGCTTGTGCGGTGGGCCTGGCGGTTTGCCGCACGCTAATGTCGGAGAGTTTGGTTTGGAATGCCCAGCAGACGGGGATGTATCTGCGTCAGGGGCTGTCCCGCTTGGCGGAGCAGTTTCCGCAGCTCGTTGAGCAAGTGCGGGGCTGGGGCCTGATTCAGGGCTTGGTGGTGCGCATCCCGGCGGCTGAAGTGGTCAAGGCAGCCATGGACTGCGGGCTGTTGTTGGTGCCGGCAGGATCCCAGGTGGTGCGCTTTGTGCCCCCCTTGATCGTCACCCCGGCAGAAATTGACGCGGCTCTAGCGATGTTGGCATCGGCTTTGCAAAGGTTGGCCGCCTCCCTTGGCCATTCCGGGGCAGCCTAGCCTCGCCAGACTTGCCGCAGAAATGCCTGCAACTGCTGTCGGGCAGGGAGCTCGTGGGGAGCGGGATCCCTTGCCTGTTCCAGAAGGGGCAATACCTCCTCCGCATAGGCCGGAACAAAGCCGGCAGCAGGCCAGAGCAAATCCGAGGTGGCCCGCAGGTTGAAGACTTGGGATCCCTGCCTGAGCAGGAGAGGCCGCACCCAGAGCAGCGGCGGGGTGTCAGAGCCTGCCTCAAGACTGTGGCGAGAAACCTGAATCAGCTCCACATAGAGGGTGGCCTGCGACCCTGGCAGGGCGAGAATGGGACGGGGTGAGGGGGGAGCGCTGCCCACTTCCGCCGAGGCGGGCAAAGGGCGCCCCAGCAGACGCAGGCCCTCAACAGAGTCACACTGGGCGGGCAAACAAGGCAACAGGGTCATGCAATCGTTGACCGGAAACTGTACAGACTGTACTTATCCTAATCGATGGCTTTCTTACGTTTCTTTGGCAGGCGGGTTGGCCGGGGATCCCGTCTTTGCGGGCATTTCGTGAACCCGATCTTGTGGCATGGTGCTAGGTAGCTTTCTGATCAAACTTGAACGGATCCCGCCATGATGCACACTTTTGTCCCGCCCCACCGCTTTTTCCCCTACCTGACCTGGACGGAGATCCAGGCCATGCCCGACAAAGAGAACGTGGTGATCATTCAGCCGGTTGCCTCAATCGAGCAACATGGGCCCCACCTGCCCCTGGTGGTGGATGCCTGCATCGGCACGGCGATCATTGGGCGCGCCATGGAGAAGCTGGAGCCTGAGATCCCGGCCTATGTTTTGCCCACCCAATGTTACGGCAAAGCCAACGAGCATTGGCATTTCCCCGGCACCATTACCCTCTCGGCTCAAACCCTGATGGCGGTGCTGACAGAAGTGGCAGAGAGCATCTACCGAGCTGGGTTTCGCAAGCTGGTGTTCCTCAATTCCCACGGTGGCCAGCCACAGGTCCTGGAGATTGTTGCCCGCGATCTGCACCAGAAGTATGAAGATTTCATGCTGTTTCCGGTGTCGGTCTGGCGCGTTCCCCACGAAGGACGAGAGCTGTTTACCGAGAAAGAACGGGAATTGGGCATTCACGCCGGCGATGGGGAGACCAGTATGCTGATGCACCTTTTGCCGGACACGGTGCGAACCGACCGATTGGTCTGCGAATATCCCCACGATCTGCCGGAAAACAGCCTGCTCAGCATGGAAGGGCGGATCCCTTTCGCTTGGGCAACTCGCGATCTCACCCAGAGCGGAGTTTTGGGCGATGCCACCGCCGCCACGCCGGAGAAAGGCAAAGTTTTGGTGGAGTCCATGTCTGACGGCTGGGTGCGGCTGATCCGAGATCTGCACCGGTTCCAGCAGCCCAAGGCTTGGCGCAAAGCCCCGCTGCTGGTCTAGGGATCCAGGCTCCAGGCAAAGGTCTGTGGTTCATTGCCCTATAGACCTACGGCCTGCTTTGTGAAAGGCTTTCGCCAAAACTGGCTGGCCATTGAAACCATTAGGATTGAAGAGAAGAGATGAACTCCCCCATCTCATTTTTGCTAAGGGGTGATAGAGCTACGCTTCGCCAGTGCGACCAATGACCCTTTCCTTAAAACCGGCCACCCAACCCATCCTTGAGCGCCACAGCGCCACCTGGCAAGACTACGTGGCCATCCGCGACCATCCCGCTGTGGATTGGCAGAAACTTTCCTTTTATCAGGGCTGGTTGTGGGTCAACATGGGCAAAGAAGGGCCAGAGCATGCCTCCGTCAGCGATTTCATCACCATCGTCTTTGGTTTTTGGGCCTTTCTCCACCCCGATGTCCCCTTGCAGTCTTGTGGTCGCTGTCTGATCGAACGCCCCGAGACCCATGCTTGTGCCCCCGATCTGGTGCTCTACAAAGGCGATAACATCCCCAAGTACCAGTCCGGTGAACCGCGGCGGATTGATCTGCGCTACCAACGGGCGCCTGACTTGGTGGGCGAAATTGCCGATACTACCCTCAGCATTGATCTGGATGAGCAAAAGCAACTTTACGCCAGCTTGGGTATTCCCGAGTATTGGGTGATAGATGTCAAAGGGCGCCGCGTCTTTGCCTTTGGGCTAGCTGAGGGGGGCCAGTATCGGGCCATTGCCCAGTCACAGGTGCTCTCAGGTCTGAAGATAGACCTTCTCGAGCAAGCCCTGGAGCGGCTGGCCGAGGAGACCAACACCGCTGCTGCCAACTGGCTCCTCCAACAGTTGCAAAGCCGGGCTTAAGAACCAAGATTGATATGACTGTCATCTCCCTAAAAACCTCAACCCCCCCTATCCTTGAGCGCCACAGCGCCACCTGGCAGGACTACGTGGCTATCCGCGACCATCCCGCTGTGGATTGGCAGAAACTTTCCTTTTATCAGGGCTGGTTGTGGGTCAACATGGGCAAAGAAGGGCCAGAGCATGCCTCCGTCAGCGATTTCATGACGGCAATTTTTTTCGCATGGGCCTTTCTCCACCCCGATGTCCCCTTGCAGTCTTGTGGTCGCTGTCTGATCGAACGCCCCGAGACCCATGCTTGTGCCCCCGATCTGGTGCTCTACAAAGGCGATAACATCCCCAAGTACCAGTCCGGTGAACCGCGGCGGATTGATCTGCGCTACCAACGAGCGCCTGACTTGGTGGGCGAAATTGCCGATACTACCCTCAGCATTGACCTGGATGAGCAAAAGCAACTTTACGCCAGCTTGGGTATTCCCGAGTATTGGGTGATAGACGTCAAAGGGCGCCGCGTCTTTGCCTTTGGGCTAGCTGAGGGGGGGCGTTATAGGGCAATCTCCCAGTCACAGGTGCTGACAGGCTTAGAAATAGCTCTTCTTGAACAAGCCCTGGAACGACTTGCCACCCAAACCAACACTGCTGCTGCTAGCTGGCTCATCCAACAGTTACAAGGCCATGCTTGAGGCTGCCACTGATGAAGATTCCAGTCGAAGAACTAGGGATAAACCTTGATTTCGATTCAAACTAGGGCACTACACCCACACCCAAAACATTGGTCGCGTCAGCGTTGCGGAGCAATAATGCACGCGGCCAAAGTCTTTTCTCAATGGCCCACGCATCTCACTCTAACCTGCAACGACTACAACTCCGAACAAAAAACTGCCAGCTTTTAGCCATGCCCTAGAAGCAGATCTTATTCAGCTTCTACTGGCCTTCTACTAGCTTCACGGAGCGGGGGCGAGTTTGATAACAAGGTGACGGTTTTTGTCCACCGCAATCCAGCCCTGCTGGCGAAAACGGTTCAGGAGACGGGTAATGGTGACCCGGGTGGTGCCGATGGCATTGGCCAAGTCCTGGTGGGTAAGGCGCACCTGAATGCGAACCCCTGTCGCAACTGGGGATCCCAGCTCCCCAGCCAAAAGGGAGAGCAACTGGCGCAGCCGATCCTCCACCCGCCGCCGTCCGGCCAAGGCGAGCAATGCTTCGGTTTGGCGCAGCCGACGCACCACCTGCTTGAGCAGCCCTTGACTCAGGATCTCTGAGGCTTCCACTTCTGCTGCCGGCAGCCGCAGCACATCAACTGCCGTCAAAGCCGTGGCTTGGTAGGGATCCAACATCGTCAGCGGGGATCCCAGGGGCATGGAAGGGCCGGCAAACCCCAACAGCGCCTCACCACCGTTGGGATAGAGGGTGGTCAACTGCACCACCCCCCGACAGACGATCACCCATTCATCAGGAAACAAAGGGATAACCTGGCCGGGAGTGTAGGGGGATAAACTGCGGCTGCGGTAGAGGTCTTCCAGCAGTTGGCGCTCCCGTGTGGACAGGCCGGCAGCAAAATGGCTAGGCATCGCTTCAGGCATAGGCTGGCTCCGCTAGGAAAACTGGGCGCACCAGTCGTTGAGCTCCCCCTTGCAAACCAACAGCAATGGGCTGGCCGTCAATGCTGAGGTTGGGGCATGAGATAAGTGTTCCCGACAACACCTTAGCGCTTGCCTCCCAGTCTGAAGTAAAGGCAAGGTTATGTCCAGGTTAAGTGTGGCTGCCCCGAGAGAATAAAGACAAAAGGGGAACCAGGCAAAGCTGCAGGGATCCTAATCCGCTAGGATCGAAACCAGGGTGCTCCGCACCGTCGACGCGAAAGTGCTCAAGCTTTCAGGAGATCTGTCGTGACGCTGATGGTTCGTGTGATTACCCCCGACCGCACGGTTTGGGATGCCCCCAGCGAGGAAGTGATCCTCCCTGCCACTTCGGGCCAATTGGGCATTCTCACCGGGCACGCCCCCCTCTTAACTGCTATAGGCAATGGCGTTATGCGGGTCAAAGCCGATGGAAAGTGGTCGGCCATTGCGGTCATGGGCGGATTTGCAGAAGTCGAAAACAACGAGGTAACCGTCCTGGTTAACCGAGCCGAGCGGGGCGAAACAGTGGATAAGGCGGCGGCTCAGGCCCTCTTGGATGAAGCCAGCAAAGTTTTGAATACCAGCAGCGACAAGCAAGAGCGCTTGCAGGCCAAGTTGGATCAACAGCGGGCCAGGGCCTTGATCCAAGCTGCCGAGATGGGCAGTAAGACCTGAGGGATCTCTTGAAGCTGACTCTGTCCCGATGCAGGATCTCCAGATATAGCCCAAGCTGCAGGGAAGAGGGGGAGGTGAGGCGCAGCCAGATGGCCATTCTCCATCTTCCGAGATTGGCTTTGTTAGGCTGGAGGAATCCACAAAAGATCCAGTTGAAGGCATGTTGAATCCTGCTGCTGTCCAGGACTTGTCTGCCAGCCTGAAGATCGGCCAGGTGGCTCTAGCGGCCGGCTTGCCTGTACGCACGGTGCGCTACTACGAATCGATAGGCCTGCTGAAGCCAACGGTGGAACGGGCGGAGTCCAGCTATCGGCTGTTCGACCCTTCGGTTTTGGTTCGCCTGGCTTTTATCCGCCGCTGCCAGAGCCTGGGCCTGAGCTTAGAAGAAATCCGCCAAATCCTGGATGTCCACGACCGAGGGGAGCAGCCTTGTCCAGAAATTCGCCAGCATCTGCAAGGCAAGCTGCAGGAGATTGAACAGCGAATTGCCGATCTGCAAGCGCTGAAAAGCCAAATTCAAGGTCTCCTCTCCGATTGGCAGATCCCCCCTGCGGCTGCTGATGAAAAAGAGGTGATCTGCCCGATTTTGCAAAAACCAGGGGCCGGCGGTGGCAAGAGCGACAGCCGTTACTCCACTGTTACCGACTTAGCCAAGTTGCGCGGCTGATCCACATCGGCTCCGCGGCGCAAAGCCATGGCATAGGCGAACAACTGCAGAGGGATCACGTTCAGAACCGCCGACAACAGGGGTGTTGTGCTGGGCACCTCGATGATGTGGTCGGCTTTCTCCCGCACCTGGGTGTCTTCGGGGTTGATGAGGGCGATCACCCGTCCCCCCCGCGCCCGCACCTGTTCGATGTTGGAGAGCATTTTTTCGTAGACGGGATCCCGGGTGGCAATGCACACCACCGGCACCCGCTCGTCGATGAGGGCAATAGGGCCATGCTTCATCTCGCCTGCCGGGTAGCCTTCGGCGTGGATGTAGCTCACCTCTTTCATCTTCAAAGCTCCTTCCAAGGCAATCGGGGCGTTAACCCAGCGGCCCAGATAGAGCATGTTGGCAACATGATGGTACTGCTCCGCCAGTTGGTCGTAGAGGGCGGCGTCCTTCAGCAGCAGGCTGATCTTGCCCGGCAGCTCGATCAAGGCTTGCAGGTGGGCTTGGATCTGGGCCGGGCTGAGGATCCCTTTGGCCTGGGCCAGTTGCAAGGCCAGCAAGTACCCTGCCACCAACATGCCAGTAAACACTTTGGTGGAAGCCACGGCAATCTCCGGACCGGCATGGATGTAGAGAACCCCGGCATCCGCCAGACGGCTGGCCTGGGATCCGATGGCGTTGACAATCGCCAGAGTCGGGATCCCTTGGGTGCGGGCCTCGCTCATGGCTGCCAGCGTATCGACGGTTTCTCCCGACTGGGTTAGAGCCAGCAACAGGTGGTTGGGGCGCAACACCGGCTGGCGGTAGCGAAACTCAGAGGCGTAATCCACCTCTACAGGGGTACGGGCCAAGCTCTCGATGAAGTACTTGAGCACCCAGCAGGCGTGCCAGGCAGTACCACAGGCTACAGCGTGGATGTGCTCGATGTGGGCCAGTTGCCCCTCAGAAAGCGCTAGCCCCTCCAGCGTCACCCGGCCCTGTTCCAGATCCACCCGCCCCCGCAGCGTATCGGTGGTGGTGCGGGGCTGCTCAAAGATCTCCTTCTGCATGAAGTGCTTGTAGCCTCCCTTGGCGGCTGAGACGGGATCCCAGGCCACGGTGATGCTGGATTTGCGCAGCTCCTCGCCGGTAATGCGCAGGTAGCGCACTTGAGACTCCGTGAGAACCGCCATTTCCCCATCTTCTAAGAACACCACCTTGCGGGTATGGCGGACAATGGCAGGCAGATCGGAGGCCACGAAGTTTTCCCCTTCTCCCTCTCCCACCACCACGGCTCCGGCATTGCCCAAACGGGCTGCGATCAGCCGATCCGGCGCCTCCCGATCCAGAGCCACCACGGCGTTTCCCCCCCGCAGTTGCCCCATGACCTGGCCAAAGGCCGCCTCAAAGGAGCCCAGCTCTTCTGTATAGAGGCCGAGCAGTTGGGCGATCACTTCCGTATCGGTTTGGGAGCGGAATGGGATCCCCCGCTCCAAGAGGCGCTCCTTCAGCTCCAGGTAGTTTTCCACAATGCCGTTTTGGATCACCACAATGCGCCCGCGCTCGTCGCACTGGGGGTGGGCATTTTCTTCGGTCACGCCGCCGTGGGTGGCCCAGCGGGTATGTCCGATCCCTACCTTGGCGGTGGGCATGTTGGCGGTGAGCTTCACCAGCAGGTTGTGCAGCTTGCCGGTGGCGCGAACAATCCTCAATCCCTCTTCGGGATCCACCGTGGCGATGCCGGCAGAATCATAGCCCCGATACTCCAAGGTGCGCAGGCCCTCCAACAGGATGGGGGCAGCCCACTGAAAACCCACGTAGCCGACAATGCCACACATTCCTCACACCTCAACCTCAGTCGCATCAGCGTTGCGTAGCAATACAGGCAACACCTTATCCGCAAAGCCTACCCCAGGTTGGGGATCCCTTCAACGGCTTTGGCCGCCGTTGTTACCTCAGCGGGTCATCTCAGGGATCCCAGACTCCCGCTAGAGAGAGGGGAAAGGCAGCCAACTTATGGGGAAGTCTGCGGCTGCCATCCTTGGGATCCAGGGGCAACTCCCTGGGCAAAAGAGACGGGCGCAAAACGAAAGTGATACCCTTCGGCCACCGCGGGCTGGATCCCATCTTCCCCAGGGACGCTGGAGACCAAGTTGCTCAGCCCCAATACCAACTCTCGAATGCCGCGGCGAAACTGGGGATCCCCGGTCAGCTCGTCGATGTCGGCGGTAATTTTTTGCATATTCTGAAAGGTGATGCGGGCGGAATCGAGGGTTTGGCGCAGAGTAGCTAAAGTGCCCGGATCGTTGAGGCTGGCGGCAATCTGCTGCAGATCTTCGGTAGCTTGGGCCACGTTCTCCGCAGCCGCTCGCACCTCGGCCAGGATCTGGCGCACATCGGCCTGGAGTTGTGGATCGGTAACCAGCGGGCGCACCGCGCTCGACATGGCCTGTAGATCGGCGCTCACCTGCTGGATGTTCTCCAGGACGGCGTTAAGGGAAGTGCGGTTTTGATCCACCAGGGCGGTGAATTGATCGGCAGCCGCTTGAAAACTGCGGGCAGTTCCCCTCACAGCCCCAGCCGCGTCTTGGATGGCTGTGGCAGCGGTCGTGAATTGCGACAAGTCCAGATCTTCGGTGCGCAGGGCAGCTACTCGCTCTTCCACGGTTTTTGAGAGATCGGCCACGCTATTGGCAACGCGGGTGAGCCCTTCTAGGGTGGCGTTAAGGGTGTCGAAGAGCTCATCGTCGTTGATCCGTGTGAGCAACTGATCCAGCCGGATCAATAACTGGCCAAAATCCACTCCAGGTTTGCCCTCCACCACATCCCCATCGCAGATGATTTGACTGCTGTCGCAATCCGCTGCCAGAGGGGATCCCGTTGCCGCCTGACCCCTCCCCTGGGGCAGGATGTCCATCACCGTTTCCCCCACCAACCCCGTCTGTTTGGTAAGAAACAGGGAATCGCGGGGGATGACTAGGGGCTGATCAATGGTCACCTGTACTTCTACTTGGCTGGGTTGAGGCACAATCCGCTCCACTCGACCTATGGTTACCCCCCGCAGCCGCACGCTGGATCCCTCTGTCAGGCCGACCACGTTGGTATAGGTGACGGTAAATTGAAAGCCGCGCCTGCCAAAGCGCAGGTTGTAGATCCACAAAAACAGGCCGGCAAAGCCCAGCGCCCCCGCCAGGATCAACAGGCCCACTGCCCCTTCTCGCACTGCTCGCGAACGCATCACACCTGCCCCGCCACTTGAATCGGCCCTTCTACGCTACCGCTGAAAAACTGCCGCACAAAGGGGTTATCGCACGTTTCGATCTGCTGCACGGATCCCTCCCACTGCACCCGCCCCTGAGCCAACAGGACAATGCGGTCGGTGGCGCGGTAAATGGTGCTGTGCTGGTGGGTCACCACAATGTAGCTCTCACAGGCTTTTTTCACCTGCTGCAGCTCCCGGATGAGATCTTCAATTACCGTGGAGGCAATGGGATCCAAGCCCGCTGTGGGCTCGTCGTACAGCAGCAATTGGGGCTCATCCTGGGGCAGAGAAGGATCCTCCATGATGGCGCGGGCGAAGCTAGCCCGTTTGCGCATCCCCCCCGAGAGTTCTTCTGGCAGGTTGTGCTCTTTGCCCGCCAGTCCCACCGCCTCCAGCTTGGCGGCCACCAATTCCTGAATACGGGAGCGGGGCAACTGCGAGTGCTCGTAGAGCAAAAACCCCACGTTTTCTTCCACCGTCAGGGAGTCGAAGAGGGCGGCCTGCTGAAACACCATCCCTACTCGCAAAGGGGGAGTTGCATGATGGGCTTGAATCTCCGGGAGCGGGATCCCGCACCAGAGCACTTCTCCAGCGTCTGGCTCCGTTAGGCCGGCGATGATGCGCAGCAGCGTCGATTTCCCGGTGCCCGAAGGCCCCACCAGGCCCAGGGCCTCACCCCGGTACACCTTCAGATCCACGTGGTCAAGCACCACCGTCGAGCCGAAGCGCTTGGAAACTTGGCGCAGCTCCACCAAGGGGGCAGTGCTCTGCACTGCTGGCATGCTCAGAACCTCCGCCCTCGCCAAAGGCTGGAGCCTATTTTCGGACACCTGCTGCTCCTTTGGGCTATCCATGCTGCTTCTGAAGCACTTGACCAACGATTTCAAGCAAAACTGCGGGGTCAAGATGCTTCCCTCCTCAGGTCAGCTTCACTGCTAGTTTAGGAGTCGGCAGGGGCCAAGGCAATGAAGCAGCCCACAGCCCCATCAAGGCAGATCAGGGATCCCTGGCGATAGGCCCAAGCCGTACCTCTCGTCTCCATTCTCTCTGCTCTGGGGCTCAGGGGCGAGGTCTTCCTCAAGGGCAGCCACCCAACCGGAGGGGACGATCTCCATCTCGTCTGTAACCCCTGCTCTTTTCTCTTCCCTCTTCTCTCCGTCAGCCAGCTCCGGCTGTTCATCCTGCTCCGAATGGAGTTTCACGCGCCGCGAGAAACCCCAGACAAATAAGGGGATCACAGCCACCACCATCCCCCACTCCGGGATCTCGATTTGGGGGAAAAACACCTCCAACAACATGGTGCTCCCCACCAAGGCGATGATGGCAAAAGCGGCGTCTTCCAGGTGAGAGAACTCGTCCAACCAACGCAAAAACAGAGAAGCCATGTAGCGCATCAGGGTAATGCCGAGAATGCCGCCGAGGATAATGACCCAAGCCTTGCGGGAGACGCCCACCGAAGCGGCGATGCTGTCGAAAGAAAAAACCAGATCCGTCAGTTCCACCATCACCAGGGTCTGCCAAAAATTGGCGTGGCGGGTGATGTCCTGTTCTTGGCCTTCCTTCTCCCCCCGAAAATGCTGCCAGGCCAGCCAGAGCAGGTAGCAGGCTCCCAAAAACTGTGCGGGTGGATACTCCACCAACCAAACCGCTGCAAAGACAATGGCGATGCGAAAGCCGTAAGCGCCAATGATGCCCCAGCGCAAGGCCCGATTCTGTTGCTGAGGGGTGGGCAGGTGCTTCACCAGAGCTGCTAGGGCAACGGCGTTGTCCGCAGAGAGGGCGGCCTCCAAAAACACCAAAGCCACTACCAAGAAAATATCTGTCCAGGTGAAGGACTGAGTCATCCCTTGTGCCAGGGTCAAGGTCGCCCCCATCGCATCTATGGCATTTTTGACAAGTGCTGCATCAATTAGCATATTCGCGCGTTTTGTCCGCCCCAGTCAGTCCAACACAGCAGTTAACCAGCGTAGGAACCCTCCCCATCTTCGGATAAAGGTACCCCAGAAAAAGGCATGAACCCAGTTAGGTGACCAGAGGCAACACCCTCAAACTCCCGAAGGATGGGAAAGAGAAAGCCCAAGCCTAAACTATGGCCTGAGTATAGCCTGTTTGGCTCAGGATCTATTTACAATTCTTAACCTTCCGAAATCTGTCGATTCCCTGTTGGATCTCCAGTGGGGCCGCATGAACTCAATCGAGCTGCCAGCCGTTGTCCGCAGCGCAGGATCTGGCCTGCTAGAATGGCCGCCCCGAAACCGTTATCGATGTTCAGCACTCCCACCCCCGCCGCGCAAGAGTTGAGCATGGTGAGCAGGGCAGCCAAGCCTTGAAAGCTGGCCCCGTAGCCAATGCTGGTGGGCACAGCGATCACCGGACAATCCGCCAGACCCGCCACCACGCTGGCCAAGGCCCCCTCCATGCCCGCCACCACGATCAGCACGTCCGCTTGCAGGGCCGCCCGGTTGTGCAGCAGCCGATGGATCCCGGCCACCCCCACATCCCAGAGGCGCTTCACCTGAAACCCAGAAAGCTCGAGCGTGAGGGCGGCTTCTTCTGCCACCGGTAAATCGGCAGTGCCAGCGGAGATCACGCTGACCTGTCCAGGATGGCTGACCACCTGCTGGGACGGGATCCAACACAAGCGGGCCAACTCGGAATACTGGGCCTGGGGCAAGCGGCTGCGGATCTCGGCATACACCTGGGCTTCGATGCGGGTGGCCAAGGCCAGGGATCCCCGCTGGTGGAGTTGCTCCAGGATCTGGGCAATCTGATCTGGGGTCTTGCCCGGCCCCCACACGGCTTCGGGAAAGCCCGTGCGCAAGGGACGGTGGTGATCCACATGGGCGAAATCTCCCACCGGCTCGAAGGGCAGAAAGCGATAGGCCTGCAGAGCTTGCTCTGGGGTGAGCTTCCCTTGGGCCACCGCCCGAAACAGATCCTGCAGCGCTGTCGTAGAGGGGGGGGTCATGGAGGATGAGTTAATCTGCAACACTCGGCTTGGATCTTGCCTGGATCTACTGGGCCAAAGACCCGCGCGGGAAAAACAACACCGGATGCCAACTTTGCCGCAAAATCTCGCCGGTGAGGCTGCGAACCGACCACTCCCAGAAGCTGCCCACGTGGGGGGAGGCAGTGGCGATGGCCGTCATGTCTTCATCGGCAGCAGTAGCTAGGATCTCTTTGAGAGGGGATCCCACCCGCACCAGGGTGCGCAGCTGTACGGGCTTCACCTGCTCGCTCAGGGGTTCAAGCACCTGGGCCAGGTCAGCCTCGGCTTGGCGTTGGAGCACCTCCACCGGAGTTCCTTGGTTGCGGCGGGCGCTGGGATCCACCACGTAGAGCAGGGTAAGCGTCTGGCACTGGGAAGTACCGGGCAGCAGGTGGCCGAGATGGTTCAGCAACTGCTGACGCGGCTGCTCAAAGTCAAAGGGCACCAAGAGGCAGCGAAACAGGTGGCGGCTGCGCAAGCGCAATTCTTCCAGGGTAAAGGTAGCCAGCAGTTGGGGGCGCATCACCAGTAGGGGGATTTTCAGCTTCGGCAACAGTGCCATGGTGGTGCTGCCGAACAATTTTTCGGCGAGCAGATTGTGGGTGCCCATGCCTGTGATTAACAGATCGCAGCCGTAGGCTTGGATCCCTTTTAAGATCGCCTCTGCCGGCTTGCCCACCTGCACCAGAGCCTTGACTTCCAACCCCGCCGGGATCGGGTTCAGCAGCTTCTGCAACTGGGCCTGCTCCGCCTGGATTTCGGGGGTAATGTCGTCGGGAATGCCGATGTCGTCCTCTTGCCAATCTACGCTGCGGACGAAGGTGACGCGCTCGATGCCATTGCTGTGCAGATCTTCTAGACACTTGCCAAAACGCTGCAGGCCATCTCGGCGGTCGGTGGCAATTAACACGTTTTTAAACATATCGTTTTGAGCATTAGGAGAGAGGGTAGCCGGCTCAAGAGCAACGCTTTGGCCCGCAGCGATCCTAAGCTAACACCTTGCGGGGTTGTTCCCAAGGCAGCAGCTCCGGATCCCTCTTCGGCATCGGTTGCTCAGCGGTTGGGATCCGCCAGGTTGCGAAACTGGGTGTACTGACTTTCAAACAGCAGGCGCACGGTACCGGTGGGGCCGTTGCGATGTTTGGCGATAATGACTTCGGCAATGCCGCGATCGCTGGTGTTGGGATCGTAGTATTCCGGGCGATAGATCATCATCACCAGATCGGCATCCTGCTCGATGCTGTTGTGTACCAGCAGCCCGTTGGCCACAAAGTTGTGGTGGCGGGGCATCTCGATGTCGTAAACCGGCTGAGGCTCCCCCGGCTCGCTGATGAGCACCACCGGATCCCAGATCAGCCCCTCCTGCACTACCACCGCCACCTCTTCCTCCAATTGCAGCTCGTCGAGGGTTTTCCAGCCGTCTGGGGTCAAGAAGGGATGGTTGCCGGTGGCGCGAATGGAAAAGTTGAGGCGGGTCTTCAGAACACAGGTGGGCTGCCGACCACTGCAAAACACTTTCACAGGCTGTTGAGGCACCAAGCGCCCGCGCCCGTTCAAGCTGAGCAGGCGGGGCAGTTCCGCCGCAGCCGGCAGGGCCGCCAGTTGATCCAGCCGCCAGATCTTGCCGCGATCCGCATCCATCACCTGCGTATCCCCGGCCAGACAGCCCGATTCCCGCAGGTCTGCCAGTTGCGGGCGCTTATCGGAGCGCGACTCGACAGCCCGACTGAGCTGAGACAGCACCAGCACCGGCACCATCAGCTCTTTGGCCATGGCCTTGAGGCCACGGGTAATGCGCGACAGCTCCTGCACCCGGTTGTCAGCAGCGGATCCCTGCATCAGTTGTAGGTAGTCGATCAACACCATCCCCAACGTTCCCCCCTGTTCCGCCTGCAAACGCCGCGCTTTGGAGCGAATTTCTGTAACGGTACAGTCGGGGGTATCGTCGATGAACAGGGGCAATTGCGACAAAAAACCAATGGCTTGTCCCAGGCGCTGCCACTCGTGTTCGCTGATGCGCCCAGAACGCAGACGGCTGCTGTCGATGCGGGCTTCGCTGGCCAAAAGCCGCTGCACCAGTTGCTCTCGTGACATTTCCAAGCTAAAGATGGCGACCGGCTGCTTGGCATAGGCAGCCACATTTTGGGCAATGTTGAGGGCAAGACTGGTCTTCCCCATCGAGGGACGACCGGCCAGGATCAACAAGTCGGATCGCTGCAAGCCCTGGGTCAAGTTATCCAGGTCGATGAATTTGGTCGGGATCCCAGGGAGCTGAGCCCCACTCTGGAACTTCTCTTCCAAATCCGAGAAGATATTGACCAAAACCTCGGAGGCCGGGATAAGACTGCGCTGCACCCGCTCTTGGGTGAGGCCAAACACTTGCTGCTCGGCTTGATCCATCACCTGAGACAGGGGCTGACTGGTATCGTAGGCCAAACGAGCCAAGGTATTGCTCACCTGGATCAACTGGCGGCGCATATATTTGTCCTGCACCAGGCGGGCATACTGGTCGATGTTGACGCTGCTGACGGTTTGCTCCAGCAGACGACGGATCGCCCCTGTTCCCCCCACCCGCTCCAGAAGGTGATGATCTGCCAACCAGGCAGACACAGTCATCAAGTCGGTGGGTTGGCCTTGGCTGTGCAGTTGGAGGGCAGCCCGGTAAATCTCTTGGTGGGCAGAGATGTAAAACATCTCCGGACGCAGAAACTCCGCGACCCGCACCAACGCATCCGGATCGAGGAGAATGCCCCCCAGGATTTCCTCCTCGGCTTCAATGTTTTGAGGAGGAAGCCGATCCCCACCCGTTAAGTCGTAATCGCTGATCACCACAAGCCAGGATAGGAAAATCAACCCAGCCCTAGGGCAACCGGCCTCTCAGCCAGTCAGCTCCAATCGTCAGGCGGGTCAAGCTCTAGGCTGAGCATACCCGCTTGTTGCCTAAGGCAAAAACCCTACTCACCCCGGGATCCCTCACGGGAACTCAGGGATCCTCGAAGGTGAGTCCTCATTCGGGAGTAACCTGAATGCGCAGCGTAGCGGTAACTTCGGGGTGTAACTTTACCTGCACGGGATAAACCCCGGTTTTTTTGATTTCCTCGTTGAGGAGAATGTTGCGGCGGTCGATATCTAGACCGCTGGTAGCCAGCACCACCTCAGCAATATCGCTGGTGGTCACCTGCCCAAATAGGAGGTCGTGTTCTCCCACTTTCTTACGGATGACGAAGCGACCAATGGTCTCCAGAGCGGTCTTGTAGTTTTCCGCCCGTTGTTTTTCTGCCAGTTTACGAGCCGCTTCCTGCTCCAGACGCATCTGCTGCTCTTTCAATATGCCAGGGGTAACCCGCACCGCCATCTGCCGCGGGAAGAGGTAGTTGCGAGCATAGCCGGGCTTGACGTTGACAATCTCTCCGGGCTTGCCCAGCCCTGGGATCGCCTGGCGCAGCACAACCTGCATGTTACGTTTCGACATTGGGAAGACACTTCTTTTCTCGACAGCCCTCCATTCTAGAGGCTCAGCAGGTTCATCGTCAGCCCAGAGTGCCATAGCCACCAGCCCGTCAGCATAGGGGATCCCTTTCAGCTAGAAATCGCAGGAGCCCCGCACTGTACCCGTAGGGTCAGTGCCGGGAGGAATGCGCTTTGATGAAGTACAATGAACTTATGAGCCAAATCCTGACCATCTCCTGCAAGCTCAAGGTGTCCCCGTCGCAAGCCGC
>NZ_JBSSBR010000030.1:0-31910 GCF_054059035.1 Thermostichus sp. MS-CIW-36 | reverse complement strand
CCGTAGAGCCGACTGCTGAAGCAGTGCAGGATGGTGAGGATATCCTCAACCAGTTCCTGTTGGGGAGAAAGGTGATCGTCATCGAGAACCAAGATTTCGCACCCGTATTGACGGCAGTACCACTCAACGAACTCAAATCCAAACCGGCAGAGTCGATCCCGGTGAGCGACCACAATTGTTCCGACATCTCCCGCACGAACTCGTTCCAATAAGGCAAGGAACTTTGGTCTTTTGAAGTCGAGACTGCTGCCAACCTCTCCGACCACTTCGGCTCCAGGATAGAGGTTAACCAGTCTTGCAATCTGTCTCTCCAAGTCTGGTTTCTGCCCTCGACTGCTGACTCGGGCGTACAAAACGACTCGTTTGTCCTTCTTGGGCGCTCTGATGTAGCTGTCGAGGTCATACCTTCTCGCCCTACCGGATGGTGTACGTGTTGCATGGATCCAGCCTTTCTGTTCCCATCGCCTCAAGGTGTGGAGACACACCCCAAAATAATCCGCCGCTTCTCTCGGTTTTACATACCTAGCCATGCCAAGCAGCCATACTGAACATACTGTACATTATTTTCAGTATAGTCCAGCATATCATTGACTAGAGTCATGCTCCCGCTCTTTTCCTCTGGCCGGTGAGCGCGGATCCCGGTCAGATTTAAGATAGGAAATATATCTTCATCCTTTGTCTTGTTGCCTGACACCCATCCACTGCGCATCAACCTGTTGCTGGATTGGGAGCCGCCAGCAGGAGAGCCCCTAGCTTGCGAGGACTGGCTACCCCCTGAACGCTTTGTTGTCGAGTGTTTTCAGGATCAAGCTACCTTCCTAGAGGCTCTCAGAAAACAAGACGGCCATGTCGATTGCTTGGTGCTCCTGGTGGATCCCACTCGGCTGCAAGAGCTGCACGATCTGGGCAATCAGCTCTGCGCGTGGGGACTGCTGCTGCCGACGGTGTTGGCGATTGTGCTGGAAGAATCCCATCTGCACAAGGAAACACCGGAGACGGAAGGAGAGATCCCTGCCGCCTCATCTTTGGTGAAGGCACTGCTCAAGCGAGAGCAGTTTTTCTACCACAACGCCACCCTCGTTCGTCCCATTTCACCGCAAGAACTGAAAGGGCAGGTGCGGGCCGCCTGTGCCGCTTCGGGATCCCCTTCCGTCTTGGAGCTGCTGGTGGATCGGGCCATCGCCTTGTTTCTACAGATGTCTCCCACCTGCGGCCTCCCGCAGGGCCCAGTGCACCCCAGCGATCAGCCCTACCTGGCTTACAGCAACCAACAACAACGGCGGCTGGCGGAGAAATTGCGAGAACGGCTGAGCTATGCCGGAGTGTACTATCATCGTGACCCGGAGCTGTTTTATCGCCGCCTTCCGCCCCACGAGCAGCGAGCTTTGATGCAACGGCTGCGCGGCCTTTACCAGGCGATTGTCCTGGAATACTTTCAGTCTCCCGAAACCGCCAATGCCCGCATCGATGAACTGGTGGCCTTGGCCTTTTTTGCCGATATTGGCGCTGCTCAACTGCTGGAGCTGCACATGAACTTGATGGAAGACTTTGCCAAACAATTGAAACTGGAAGGCCGCAGCGAAGAGATCCTGCTGGATTACCGCCTTACCCTGATCGATGTGATGGCCCACCTGAGCGAAATGTACCGCCGCTCCATTCCCAAAACCGCTCCAAGGGATCCTTAGATATGTCCACTCGCAAAGCCTATGTTCTCAAGCTCTACGTGGCGGGCAACACCCCCAATTCTCTGCGTGCCCTCAGCACCTTGCAAGACATCTTGGAAAAGGAGTTCCGCGGCGTGTACAGCCTGAAGGTGATCGATGTCTTGAAAAATCCGCAACTGGCAGAGGAAGATAAGATCTTGGCAACGCCGACCTTGGCCAAAATCCTGCCGCCACCGGTGCGGAAGATTATTGGCGATCTGTCCAACCGCGAGAAAGTGCTCATCGGCCTGGATCTGCTCTACGAAGAATTGGACGAAGAGGCTTGAGACAGGCTGCAGGAGCAAGGAGAGTGGGATGAACCAGTCATTGGGGCCTTCTGAGCCAGAAAAGCCACAAGATAACACCGCAGAGGACTCCACCGAACCAACCCCAGACAACCACCGAGCGGATCTCTCAGAGCTGCGAGGGATCCCCAAAAAACAGACGGGCATCGAGGGCTTTGAAGACATCAGTCACGGTGGGCTACCCCTGGGACGCACCACCCTGGTCAGCGGCACCTCCGGCACCGGCAAAACCCTGTTTGCCATGCAGTTCCTTTACAACGGCATCGTGAAGTATCAAGAGCCGGGGATCTTCGTCACCTTCGAGGAAACCCCCGCCGATATCATTCGCAATGCCTCCAGCTTTGGCTGGGATCTGCAGGCCCTCATCGACAGGGGCCAACTGTTTATCCTGGATGCCTCCCCCGATCCCGAAGGCTATGAGGTGAGCGGCAACTTTGATTTGTCGGCCCTCATCGAGCGCATCCAGTACGCCATTCGCAAATACAAAGCCAAGCGGGTCTCCATCGACTCAGTGACAGCCATCTTTCAGCAGTACGACCCTGCCGGTGTGGTGCGGCGGGAGCTGTTCCGCCTGACGGCCCGCCTCAAGCAGGCCAACGTCACCACCGTCATGACCACGGAGCGCACCGACGAGTACGGCCCCATCGCCCGCTACGGCGTAGAGGAATTCGTCTCCGATAACGTGGTGATCCTACGCAACATCCTGGAAGGAGAGAAACGGCGGCGCACCATCGAGATCTTGAAGCTGCGGGGCACCACCCACATGAAGGGGGAATATCCCTTCACCATCACCAATGACGGGATCAACATCTTCCCCCTGGGAGCCATGCAACTGACCCAGCGCTCCTCCAACGTGCGGGTCTCCTCCGGCATCGAGAAGCTGGACGAAATGTGCGGCGGCGGCTTCTTCAAGGACTCGATTATTTTGGCCACCGGCGCCACCGGCACGGGCAAAACCTCGCTGGTGAGCAAATTCCTGGAGCGGGGCTGCCTGGATGGGGAACGCTGCATTCTCTTTGCCTACGAAGAGTCGCGGGCGCAGCTGTCCCGCAACGCCTCCTCCTGGGGCATTGAGCTGGAAGAGTTCGAGCGGCAGGGCCTCCTCAAGATCATCTGCGCCTACCCAGAATCTGCCGGCCTGGAAGACCACCTGCAGAAGATCAAAACCGAGATGATGGCCTTCAAGCCCTCCCGCATGGCCATCGACTCCCTGTCAGCCCTGGCGCGGGGAGTGAGCCAAAATGCCTTCCGCCAGTTTGTAATCGGGGTAACTGGCCTGGCCAAGCAGGAGGAGATCACCGGCTTTTTCACCAACACCACCGACCAATTCATGGGATCCCATTCCATCACCGAATCCCACATCTCCACCATCACCGACACGATTATCCTGCTGCAATACGTGGAGATCCGCGGAGAAATGGCCCGCGCCCTCAACGTCTTCAAAATGCGGGGATCCTGGCACGACAAAGGGATCCGCGAGTACCTCATCTCCAACGCAGGCATCCAAATCCGCGATTCCTTCCGGGGCTACGAGCGCATCATCAGCGGATCCCCGACCCGCATCAATGTGGATGAGAAAAACGAGCTCTCCCGGATTGTGCAAAACGTCCAGGCCCTCGAGGAAGAAGGGTTGTGAGCGGTTACAACAGTTCCGTGAGTGGGCGCGGCAACAGACCCGTTGAGTCAAGCGAATTTCCAACACCGCTCAACACCGCGCAAGCCCTGCACTTGCGGCTGGCAGGGAGGGATCGGCCCAGACAAGGATTTCCCCGCGGCCAATGGCGAACAGTGGTAACCCACCTACAAATTGGGTAGTATGCCTCTAGCAGTAGCGCAAAGGGCGGGGTTTCCCGGCGTGTTTAGTTTTCTTGGTGGCTCCAAAACCCGAACCATGCTTGGGGTGGACATCAACCCCGAGCGTATCGCCGTTGCCCAACTGAAAAAGCAGGGCAATGGTCGCTATCGTCTGGCCCACTACCACAGCGTGGACATGCCAGAAGGGGCGATGGTCGAAGGGCGCATCCTCGATCCGAACACGGTTGGTTTGGTCTTGATGAATTTGCTCAATGAAAACAAAGTGCCCACCAACCTGCCGGCAGCCACAGCAGTGCCCGTAAGGGAGGCCATCGTTCGTCTCATTCGCCTGCCTGCCGACCTACCTGCCGATGAGCTGCGCCGGGTGGTTTTGGAGCAGGAGGCCGAACTTTACATTCCCTATCCGCGGGATCAGGCGGATGTCGACTACCAGCCCTTGGGTCTCGATCTTTCCCAGGATGGCATTGAGCGCATCGAAGTCTTGCTGGTGGCCATCCCCAAAGAGGTGGTGGACAACTACCTGGAGGTGCTGCAGGTGGCCAACTTGCAGGTGCGCTGTGTGGAGCTGGCCAGCTTCTCCCTCATTCGCACCATCCGCGATCAGCTAACCCAGTACGGCCCCCAAGAGGCCGTGTTGCTCAGCTCCATCGGCTACGACAGCAGCGAGATCAGCATTTTGGTGAACGGGATCCCGCAATTTACCCGCACCGTCAACATCGGCACCATCCACATGCGGCAGGTGCTGGCCCAATCCCTGAATCTGCCGCTTAGCCGCACCGGCGACCTGTTGCGAACTCTGAGGTTACCCTTGATCAACCCCACCGATATTTTGGCCACGGGAGAACAGCCAGCGCCCAGCAATCCCGGTGTAGCAGCAGTAACGCGCGTTGTCTCCGATTTGGCGGATGAACTGAGGCGCTCCATCGACTTCTTTACGAGCACAGAAAGCAGCTCGCCTGTGGTGAAAGTACTGCTGGCCGGAACTGGGGCAAGCATCGGCCAAATCGACGGCTTCTTATCTCAGTCGTTGAGCGTGGCGGTGGAGTTGGCGGATCCCTTTGGCAACATTGTCGTGCCGGATTCAGTGGAACTGCCCCTGGAGGAACGCCCAGCAATGGGAGTGGCCCTGGGGTTGGCGTTACGGGAAGACACCAAGTAGCGGCAGCAGGCAGCGCAAGCTCGCCCAACCGATGGAATAGCGCACAAGGCGGTTAAAGAGATGTACACACCGGAGATCAATTTCCTCAAAGAAAGGCCGGATGTCCTCACCACAGCTCGAACAGGTGGGGGAGCAGTAGTCGCAGCTGAGGCTGCAGAGGGATCCCAGAATTGGATCCCGGCCATTGGCCTGGGGGTTGCTGTTGCTGCTGTAGCGATGGGAGCTTTTTGGTATTTCCAAGACAGCTTTTCCCGCCAGAGAGAAACCTTGAGGGCGGAGCGGGCTCGCCTTGACAGTGAGCTCAGCACAGCCAATGCTGAGTTGTCCCAGCTGCAGAATGCCAATCAAGAGCTGCAAACCATTCGCGCCCAAACGGAAGGGTTCCGCTCCTTTCTGAGATCCGTCCAGCCTTGGTCGGCCATCTTGGAAGAGCTGCGGCGCAAGATCCCCGGCCAGGGGGTATGGATAACCAACATCAGCGCTTCCGGGGATACCGTCAATATCCAAGGAGGGGCGCTGGACTTTCCCCTGGTGAACGACTTTTTGCTCACCCTGCTGGATTCCAACTTTGTTACCAGCGCCGTCCTGAACAGCAGCTCCCGGGTGGACGGCACAAACCTAACCGAGCCCAGCGTTACCTACGGCATAACCGTAACCATCCGTACCCTGGGGGATCCCGACCCAGAATTTACCCGCGAGCTGGAGCAGCGGGGAGCGATAGGCTTGGTTGAAAAGATCCGCATTTTGCGTCGAGTGGAGGCGAACTGATGACTGGATCGATTGAAGGTTTTCCCGACGAACAACTGGTGGTTCCCCCGGCAGGGCCGCCGGTACTGCTGGGCGTGGAGCTGACCCCCATTCGAATTGGTCTTTTAATCGGGATCACAGGGTTAGCCGCGGCGGGGTTTCTGGCCTTCACCCAACTTCGCCCCTTGATCGAGGAGGTACAGGCTTTGGAAAGGGAGGTAGCCAACAAAACCACCCAGTTGCAGGACATAAAGAGCCAGATTGCCAGTTTGCAAGATGTGCCCAATCAGGTCGAGAGAGCTCGCGTGGAGCGGGAACAGATCAGTGCCCTGCTCTCCACCCCCGAGAATGCCGACACGCAACTGCTGGATCTCAACCGGCTGGTGCAGGGGCAGCCCAACAGCGAGCTGCGCAGCTTTAGCCCTTCTCCACTGACTCCAGCGTCTTCGGCCAATCCGGAAGTGCCTGGGATCATCGCTCCCGCCATCCAAGTGCAGACCACCCGTGTCGCTCTGCGTGGCCCCTACACGGAGCTGATCAATCTGATGGGAGATATAGAACGTCTGCGCACGCTGTTCCGGGTGAGCAACATCAGCTTAAATCCTGTTCAAGACACAGGGGAACTGGACGCTGCTTTTGATTTGATTGCCTACATCTACAACAAGGACGTTCCGTTGGGCACTGCTCCTGCACCTGAAGGGCAAGCCCCCCCTGAAGGAGAACAGGCAGCACCCAGCCAATAGCCTAGCTATGCTTCGGCTCAGGGGGAGATCCTGCCAGTGCGGGATCCCTTTTGGGTTTTCAGAAGACGGGAACAATCGCCGGTGCAGCACAGATAGTGTTGCCAAATCGAAGATCTGGGAAAAATTTCTCCCGAAATGGCTACAGGTAGTGGCAAAGTCCGAGATTTCGGCTTTGATTAGGGAAGCACGGGGTGAACGAGGCCAAAGGCACCCGTGGCGAGGCTAAGCAAGAACACGGTTGGGTGAAGGAGTGAGGTGTGAGGATGATGAACCGTCGAGTTGCTTATGGGTGTGCGTTGAGCTTGATCCTGTCCCTGCCCCCATTGGCCTTAGAAAGCCGGGTCAATGAGGCAGCCGCTCAGCAGTTGACCTCCGCAAACCCGCAACGCCTCAGCCGCATCACAGATATCCGTTTGCTGCCCAACGGCAACCGCATGCAGTTGGAGATCAACACCGAAGGGGGCGCTCGCCCACAGGTGTTCTTTACCCAGCAGGGACAATCTTGGATCGGGGACATCACCAATGCTCAATTGAGCGGAAGCCAGGGCCGCTATCGCCAAGAGTCTCCCCTGCCGGGGGTGCGCTTCATTGAGGCCCGGCAGTTGAGCAACGACAGCGTGCGGATAGAAATAGCCGGTGTGGCCGCAGCTCCCCAAGGCTTGCTGGCTCGGCGCAGCCCGACGCAGTTGGTCTTCGACTTTGAGGGCCTACCCTCTGCCCCACTGGCTCCCCTAGCGGCGGTTCCCCCTCAACCCTCGTCCAACCAAGCAGCGCCCGGCCAACCGGCGTCACTAAACCGACCTCAGCCCGTGGCTCCTGTTCCTCAGCCCGCAGCTCCTGCCCCTGCCTCCCAACCGGTCGCTCAAAACCCTGCCCCTCCGCAGACAACTCAAGCGGCTCCTCCTGCACCTGCTGTTCCTGCTGCACCCGTGATTTCTCAGGTCCCCCCTGTGGGCCAGCTCAACCAACCCCAACTGCCGCCAGGGGTTGTCAATCCTGATGTTTCTCCGTTTCAAGGTCGAGCAATGGCTCCCCCGGCTGGAGATCTTGCCGTTGGCAGTATTATTCCAGCTCCTCCCCCGGTGGATTTGGGTTCAAATGCCAAGATCACTTTGACCTTAAGAGATGCTCCTGTAGGTGATGTGTTAAGCCTACTGGTGCGTCGAGCTGGGCTTAATGTAGTTCTCAATGATGTGCCTCCGGACTTGACGATTTCCCTAGATGTAGCTGACTCACCTCTACAAGAAACATTTAACTTTATTTTGCGCTTGAAGGAGCTTCAAGCGTCTCGCGTAGGGCAAACAGTTTTCATTGGTACTACACTCCCTGGGGTTGGCCAGCAGATCGTCAGGACGTACAGACTCAATCAACTGAGAATCGAAGAGGAGATCCAAAACTTTGATTTAACTGCTGCCGGTGCCGCAGGTGGAGGTGGAACAACTGAAATCACGGCTAGGCAGCTAGGTGTTACTCCGAGTGAAATTAGAAGCAGAATTCTAGCCATTTTGGAAGCATCAAACATTCCTTTGGCTCAGGAATCGGCCATTCAAGCAGATCCAAGAACGAATTCACTGACTATTGTTGCCACACCTACCCAACATGACGTAATAGCAGCATATCTTGCCCAAATTGATCTCAGAAGTCGACAGGTCTTGATTAGCGCCAGGTTTATCGAGATTAACCTTAACGACAACTCTGACTTAGGAGTTGCATTAGGTGGTGCATCTGGAAACTTTGCGCTGGGTTCTGGAGATAATACCACCTTTGGTGGAACTCCTCTTAGCCAACCCGAGGGATCCTCAGTTCCTAACGTTGGTTCGGTTCCGGCTCCAGCAACTGGGGGCTCACTTGTATTTAATACTTTAAACCGGCTCCAGCAGTCTCTTGCAGCTCGTATAGATGCATCTATTGCTTCGGGGACAGCTAAGATATTGGCCGATCCAAAAGTAGTCGTTGCCAACAACACCGGTGCGGCTGTTGTGGTTGGCCAAGAAGTCATTACCAACAGGAGAATACAAACGGATCCCGCAACAGGCCAGTCAGTAGTTGTTTTCGAGAAGGGAAACGCAGGAGTTAACTTGCTTATTCAAAATGTTAGGATTGACGATAATGGCTATGTTACGTTAAATCTCATTCCTCAGATTTCATCCATCGGTAGCCAAATTACTTTGGCAGATGGCACCGTAATTAGCTTGCTGAACCAGCGTTCTGTTGGAACTTTGCAAACCAGACTGAAAGACAGAGAAACCCTATTTTTGGGAGGCTTGATACGAGAGGAGGATCGAGTATCTGTTGACAGGGTTCCACTGCTTTCTGAGATTCCTCTGCTGGGTTCTCTTTTTCGTAGGCAAAATACGATAAATGAGAGAACTGAAATTGTAGTCCTAATTACGCCGACAATTTTGGAGGACTGAAGGAAAATCTTTATCGCTGCAAGCCGCTTTCTTCCTGTTGAGCTAGTTACCTTCCTATAAAGACATCTTGGTTTAAATGCTAAGGTCAAGCTTTTCTTGCCGATTTTGGTTGAGACTGGGATCCCTGCTGCTGAGCTTGGCTCTGGCTGGGGCGCTGGCTTCGATTGACACAGGGTGGTCGCAAACCCATCGCCTTTCTCTACCAGTCCAGGGTCAGAGCTATCCACAGCTAGTCGAGCAATCACGCCCTTTGGTTTGGCGAGCTTTGGCGCAACAATTCCAAGCGCAGCCGCAGCCGGAGGAGATCACCTTGGAAGTACTAGGACAAGCCGGGGATCGGCAAGCTCCTCTGTTTACCGTGCGAATGCCTCGCAGCGTTTGGCAGCAGAACCCCTCACCTAGCCAACTGGAGCAACACACTACTTTCTATCCCGATGCGTTGGCTCTTTTACAACCGAGAGCACCGGTGCAGCAGGGTCAGGTAGAGTTTACTGCTCCCTCTGCAAATGGAACTACATTGGTCTCCAGCAATCCTTCCAATGGCCAAAGAGGGATCCCAATTGACCAAAATATCCATCTGCGTTTTGATCGACAGCTTCCAGCCGGAATAACAGGTCTAGCCTTCGGGATCCAGCCCCCTGTGGAGGTGGCCTTTGACATTCAGGGAAACGAGCTGATCTTTCAGCCTTTACAGCTACTCAGCTACAGCACAGATTACAGAATACTCTTGCCTGCAGCCAAAGAGCTGGATTTACAAAAGCCCATAGAATTGACTTTCCGCACCGAGCCTCAGTACAGTTACCAGCGAGATATTAAGCCCTTGCTAGAAGCCAGTTGTGTAGGTTGTCATCAGCAGGCCGGTCGGATGCGGCGCAGCCCTTTAGATAGTTATGCTGCGGTGATGCGTTATGTAACGCCGGGATCGGAAAATAGCGAGTTGCTCAAACCGCGTTGGTTAGCTCGTCATGCTGTCATCCAGCGAGCTGCAGGGATCCGTTTGAATGGGGGGGGAGTGGATGCCCTGAGTTTGTTGTCGCAGGGCAGGGAAGGAGCTGAACCTACGCCCAGGGTTCCTGTGAGTGATCCCCAGGGAGAGTCTCCCGGATCTTTTATCGGACGCAGTGGATCCCCAGAATTGGCCTATATTCGTCGCAACGGCACCGGCATGGATCGCCTAGGTCACTTGAGCGCTGATGAAATTCAAATCCTGCGTACCTGGATTATTCAGGATCAAGCGGCTGAGGCCCATAAGAGTTAGCCTGATGGGCTGGAGAGTCTTTACCAACAAAGATCCCTTGCTCGTTTGTTTACTTTAAGATTAGGAACCTACGAGATCAATTTGATGACAACCCCCACAGAGGATCGGCTAGACCGGATTGAGCGTGTTGTAGAAGTTTTGGTGAACCAGCAGAGGGAAGTGCTGGGGCGCGTCGATGGGTTGTCTCACCGGGTGGATAGCTTGACCGAGCAGGTGGATAACCTCACGGATCGAGTAGACAACCTGACTAACCGAGTAGATAGCCTGACCGACAGGGTGGATAACCTCTCCCAAAGTGTCAGCAAACTTTCCGCCGATGTCGATAAGTTGGGCTTCAAGTTCGACACTGCTCAATCGGTTGGGGAGCGGCTAGAGCGGCTGGCAACCAGCTTGATCGCAGGAGCCACGATTAGCATCATTGCCGGGGTTATCCTTGTGCTGCTCAGAGAGGGATCCCGTTAATTCTTTCCCGCCCCCTCGATGGAAAAAAATAGGGATCCCAGCCAATGGGATCCCTGGTTATCCTTCCTCTAGTGTTTCAGTCCTCAACACACCTTCCCTATGAGATGCTCTGATTCTAAGAGCCGACCCGTGAAAAAGTCGTGAAACTGACAGATGAGGTGGAAGGTTAAGCCTTGCTCAGGTGGTCAGGGATCCACCTCGGGCAACAAGCGCCAATTCCACCTGATTTTCTTGGGGCTGCTCCAGTTGCACCTCCACATCTCGGCCAAAGAAGCCTTGCATTTTTTTCTGGTAGCTTTCCTGCCATTGTTGGAAGGGAACCTTGGGGGAATCGAACAGAAGCACCAAGGTATACCGGCCATCTCGCAGCTCTTCTCTGTACCCTCTCACCTTGGGCAGATCTGCTTCCAGAGGGCCGCGCAGACCCAGAAACTCCAGGGCATCTTCCAGGTGGGCATTAGCCCCGTAGCTATATTTGGTGATATCGGCGCGGACTTGCTTTTGAATTTCCGTGGCCTGCTGGGCGCGGGCTTGGATCACCTCGAGAGAAGGGGCGGCCAGGGCAGGTACCGGCTTGAGTTCCACTACCTTCATGGTTATCCCTCCCAACAGCAAGGGGATCCCGGCAAACAGGCCGATGAGATTGAGGGTGGGATCGTTGTAGTGGGCAAAGCCCCAAGCCGTGGCGGCAGCCCCGGCCAGCAACACGAGAGTGCTCAGGGGGAAGGGCAGTTTTTCAAACATACAGGAGAGGAAGAAAGGCCACCTGAAAACCCAGGCTAGCAGGAAAAGCGCCAGCGGTGGACTTAGCCTCCATTGGGATGGATAATCACAAAATGCCCACCTGGTGTGTTGAGGAGTGGTCTGTGGTTCTGTCCAATCTGTCCAAAACCTCTCGTTGCTTGCGCTCGCTGGATCGCAAAGCCCAAGAGCGAGCACCTCTTTTTGAGGCCATCCGCCACTATTGCAGCTTGGATAAGGCTCCTTTTCACACGCCAGGCCACAAACAGGGACGTGGGATCCCTGCCGATCTGCAAGCCTTTCTGGGAGAGAACGTCTTCCGGGCGGATCTGACCGAGTTGCCAGAGGTGGACAACCTCCACGATCCCGATGGGGTGATCCGGGAGGCCCAGGAGCTGGCTGCAGCGGCCTACGGCGCCGATCGCAGTTGGTTTTTGGTCAACGGTTCCACCTGTGGCGTGGAAACACTGGTGATGGCCGTGTGCGATCCAGGCGACAAGATCTTGTTGCCGCGCAACTGCCACAAATCCGCCATTGCCGGGGTGATCCTCTCTGGGGCGGTGCCGGCCTATATCGAGCCGGATTTTGACCCGGAGCTGGGCATTGCCCACGGGATTACCCCAGCCGGTTTGGAGGGGGCCTTGGCGGAGCATCCCGATGCCAAAGGCGTTTTGGTAGTCAGCCCCACCTACTACGGGGTCTGCTGCGATGTGCAGGCTTTGGCCTCCATCGCCCATGCCCATGGCCTACCGCTATTGGTGGACGAGGCCCACGGGCCCCATTTTGGGTTTCATTCGGAATTGCCCATTTCGGCCTTGGAAGCCGGAGCCGATCTGGTGGTGCAGTCCACCCACAAGGTGATCTCCGGCATGACGCAAGCCTCGCTGCTCCACCTGCAGGGATCCCGTATCGACCCCAACCGGGTGTGCAACATTCTGCAACTGCTGCAATCGACCAGTCCCAGCTATGTGCTGATGATGTCGCTGGATGTGGCACGGCGGCAGATGGCACTGGAGGGAGAAGCCCTGCTGGGCCAAGCCTTGGCTTTGGCAGATCAAGCCCGCGCCCGTCTCAACCGCATCCCCGGCTTGCGCTGTTTTGGCCCAGAGCGTATCGGCTCCACCCCTGGTTTTTTCGATTTCGACCGCACCCGCCTCACGGTAACGGTGACAGAGCTGGGGTTGTTCGGCTTCGACGCTCACGACTGGGTTAACGATCACTTCCACGTGCAGCCAGAGATGTCCACCCTGCACAATGTGGTCTTCATTGTCAGCATCGGCAATACCCAGCGAGACATTGACCGCCTGGTGGAAAGTTTCGCCGCCCTGTCGCAACATTTTCAGGGATCCCGCCCATCCAGAGCGGCAATGGAAAAAATGCAGCGGCTGGCACAACTGCCCCGTCCTTGCTTGCCACCACAACGGCTATCACCCCGGGAGGCTTTTTTTGCTCCCATTCAGCGGGTGCCTTTCCAAGAAGCAGTGGGCCATATCTGCGCCGAAATCATCTCCCCCTATCCACCTGGGATCCCGATTTTGGTGCCGGGAGAAGAGGTGACCCAAGAGGCGGTGGACTATCTGCTGTTGGTGCATGAGGCAGGAGGCTTTATCAACGGCCCAGAGGATGTGCGCCTACAAACCCTGAAGGTGGTCAAAGCAACGGCCTAGTCCTCTCCAGCAGGTTTATGGACGGGTTTTTGCCGTTTGCGCCGGGGGGAGCAGCGGCAGGGAGTTTGCCGGAGTGCCAGAACGACGGGCTACCTTCACCCGATCCACCCGTGGCCCCTCCATGCGCACCACCTGAAACTCCATGTCTTGGTAGGTGAACTTTTCCCCAGCACGCGGGATCTTCTGCATGTGGTAAATCAGAAAGCCCCCCAGCGTCTGGTAATCCTCGTGCAGGGGCAGGTTGAGGCCACAGCGCTCGTTGATCTCTTCAATATCTAGCTGAGCCTGAATGAGCAGGGTATTTTCGTCGAGTTCTTGAATGTCCGGCTCCTTGGTGTTGGGATCCGGGCCATCGGAGAGCTTGCCGACAATCTCCTCCACCAAGTCTTGAATGGTGATCAGGCCCGCCGTGCCGCCAAACTCATCCACCACCACCACCATCGGCCAGTGGTGCTGCCTCATTTCGGGCAACAGTTCGGCAATCGGCTTGTTCTCCGGCTCAAAGTGGGCCTCGCGGATGAAGTTGGTGATGGGGCTGTGGAGGTCGATGGATCCCTTGGCCAGCTCCCCAATGACTTCCTTGACGTGGATCAGCCCGCGGATGTCATCCAAAGACTCGCCGTAGACCGGGTAACGGGAGTGCCCCGATTCCGCCACCTCGGCCAGCACCTCTTGCACCGTTGCAGTTTCTGGCACCGCGTCGATGCTGGTACGCGGGATCATCACCTCGCTGGCCACCGTCTCGCCGAACTCGAAGATGTTGCTCAACAGCTCTCGCTCTTCCGCCTCAATGTTGCCCGACTCCACCGACGAGGCGATCAGCAGTTGCAACTCCTCCACCGTCATGGTGCTGTAAAAGGAGCTGGCCTCCGGAATCTGGACTCCCAAAAGCCGCAGCACACACCGAGAGGAAAAGCGGGGCAGCTCTACAAAAGGTCTTAGGATACGGCTGACCAAACGATTGAGCCAGGCCAGTTGCAGCGCAATCGGCTCGGAATAGAGGATGGCCAGAGTCTTGGGGATCAGCTCCCCTACCACGATCTGAAAATAGGTGAGCAGCGAAAACACCACTACCACCGCCACCCCCTGCATAAGGGCCGGATCCACACTCTGAAACCAGTCCAAGCGGCTCAAGGCCAAAAACAGCGTGGGCGAAACTTGGGTGGCTCCAATCCAGCCCAGCAATACACTGGCCAGAGTAATGCCCAACTGTGTGGTGGAGAGGGCATATTCCAGTTGTTCCTGGGCTTTTTGCACAATTGCCGCCTGGCGGTTTCCCTCGCTCGCCAACTGCACCATGCGGGAGCGCCGCGCCGATACCAAGGAAAACTCGACTGCGACAAAGAAAGCGTTGATGACCAGAAGACCGATGACCCAAAGGAGACTAAGCGACGCATCTCCCCACGAAAGCTCAGTGTTGGGGAAAGTAGCCGCCGAGGCTAAAGGGGGGTCGTCCATCAGGGGGAGCAGCAAGACGGATAGACAGCATTCTAGCTCAGCCTGACCCCACCACCTGTCCCTAGCCAGCTGTCGAACCGGCTTCAGCCATCAGGCAGCTACCGTGTAGACGCTTTCCCCATGCCCAAAAGGAAAGGGATCCCTGACCTTTGCACAACCCAGCTTTCGCAGTTCTCAAGGTCGCTACTTTTTCATCAAGCAGTAGCAGCTACAGCCTTTTCCGGCAACGCTCACCCCCGCCTATGCAGGGGGCATCTCCTGAGTGCTAGTCGTCGATATCGACAATATTGCCGGTAGTGGCGTCGATCTTAACTTCAATATCGTTGGTAAATTTCACCAATTTTCGGGCTGGAGGCCCGCACCATAGCCGCAGGCTTGGTGCCGGGAGGAAAGCCCGCCTCCATATAAGTGTACTGGGGCAAAGTCTGGATGAGCTACAATAAGCCTATGAGCCAGACCATCTCTGTACGTTGCAAGCTGATAGTCCCACAAGAGTTGCGTCAAGAGATTGACCGCACCTTGCAGGGATTTGCTGACGCCTGCAACCAGATTCTCGACACCGCTAAACGTGAAAAGTGCTGGAACGTCGCCAAGCTGCATCACTTGGTTTATCGACCGGTAAGAGCGGCAACGGGGCTGAAGGCTAATCACGTCTGTCAGGCACTCCGCCGTGTGATTAGCAACGCCAAAGCGGTGAAACAAGTCCACAAGTTTCGCCCCACCAGCCTGACTTTGGATGTGCGCACTTTCGAGTACCGAGAGTCCGAACAGGCTGTTGGTGTAACACTGATGAGTGGACGGGTTCGGCTCAAGCTCAAGATCGGCGGCTATCAGATAGCACTTCTGCGAGGGCAGAAACCAACAAGTGCTACTTTGTGCAAGACCAGGCAAGGGGAGTACTACATCAACATTGCGGTTGAGTTGGACACTCCCCCAACTGGCAAAACTCCAAAGGTAATCGGAGTTGACTTGGGCAGGCGGGATATAGCCACCGCTAGTAACGGGCGTTCTTGGAGTGGAAAACACATCCAGGCCGTCCGTGACCGGTTCAGCCGTGTACGCGCCAAGGTTCAATCCAAACGCACGAGGTCGTCTAGAAGACTGCTTCGTAGGCTTTCTGGGAGGGAACGGCGCTACCAGACATGGCTGAACCACAACATCAGCAGAACCTTGGTCAGGGATGCCCAGGCCATTGGTGCAGCACTGGCTTTTGAGGACTTGACAGGCATCCGAGAGTGCTTGAATCAGAAACCTCGGAGTAAAACTGAACGCCGTAGAGCCAATAGCTGGGCGTTCTACCAGCTCAGGATGTTTGTGGCCTACAAGGCTGCCATTGCTGGAGTGCCTGTGGTACTGGTTCCGCCCGCCTATACCAGTCAGACCTGTCATAACTGCCTGCACATCCACCCTGAGCAGGGCAAGTCCTACCGAAGCGGCAAGTCGTTCAAGTGTGGACATTGTGGCTGGGAAGGGGATGCTGACTATAACGCTGCTCAGGTAATCTCTCTCCTTGGGGCGACTGTAAACTCGCCTGAAATTCCGAAACTTAGCTGCCCTCTGGGGCCGCTAGGGATTGGGATAAAGCCCGCACCCTGCGCATAGCGCGGGTGCCGGGTAGTTTACTTCCCAAACTAGGCGTCTATCTTCGCGCTCCAACTCAACTTCTTTGATCACAGCATTGGGCACGGCAGATCGAGCGATCCGAATGGCTTCCTCAATGGGGATACCCAGAGCAAAAGATTGGGCAAAAGCAGCCCTCCGGCTCCCACCCGTCGACAGCATCGGGCTAGCGGGGGGCAAAATGCCAAGCAAAAGTAAGGCAGCAATCGAAAGTTTTGCAGGCTTTATTTACAGCTGCTTGAGCAACCACCTCCTTACCCTACCACCCTGAGACTCAAGAAGCCTTGCCACAAGGAGCATTGCTGCCTTCGCAAGGAGTTCATCCCCCTTGCGTCATAGGGTGTAGTTGCTCGGCCCCTCTTCGGCTATGGATTGTTTGCTCCTCCAATCCAGCCCTCTCAGAAATGGACTGGCTAAACAACGCTGCTGCGGGGGAGGAATACCTCTACGCCTATCCCGCGTGCTGCTACTACAGGCAGGGAAGTCATGCCGACGTTGGAGCTCCCGGCACTGCACGAATCGGTGATAATATTCCTACCTCTCATTCCTACTGCGGTGAGTGCCGACCATGCCAGATTTTCTGCCCTACGCCTACTTTCAGGGCCAGATTGTCCCTTTTGCCGAGGCGAAGATCTCCATTGCCACCCATGCTCTGCACTACGGGACAGCGGCGTTCGGCGGCCTACGCGGGATCCCAGACCCGCAAAACCCGGATCAAGTTCTGGTGTTCCGTCTGGATCGCCATTGCCGACGACTGAGTCAAAGCGCCCGCCTGCTCTGTTTTGATCTCCCTGCTGAACGGATTGAGCAGGTGATTGTGGAGCTGATCCAGAAAAATCGGCCCTCCACTTCTTTCTACATCCGCCCCTTGGTGTACACCTCCGATTTGGGCATTTCACCGCGGCTGCACAACATCGAGAAAAACTTTTTCGTGTACGGCTTGGAACTGGGGGACTACCTCTCGCCAGAGGGAGTCAGTTGCCGCATCAGCTCTTGGGCCCGGCAAGAGGATCGCAGCCTACCATTGCGGGGCAAGATCACCGGCGCCTACATCACTTCCTCTCTGGCCAAAACCGAGGCGGCGCAGGCTGGCTATGACGAGGCCATTTTGATGAACTCCCAGGGCAAAGTGAGCGAAGCCTCGGGCATGAACATCTTCATCGTGCGCAATGGCGTGCTGATTACCCCCGGCTTTGACCAAGATATCTTGGAAGGGATCACCCGCGACAGCGTCCTCACTCTGGCCCGCGACCTGGGGATCCCTACCCAAGAACGGCCCGTTGACAAATCGGAGCTATTGATTGCTGACGAGGCCTTTTTAACCGGCACTGCTGCCAAGATCACCCCCATTCGCCAGATCGAGCAGTACGTCCTGCCCCCCTCCCGCCCCATCACCGAGCAGTTGCGGCAGAAGCTGACGGCAATTACCGAAAATCGGGATCCGGCCTATGCCCATTGGGTGAAGGTGATCCCTCTGAAAGAAAGCTAGTCCCTAGTCGAGGGGAGAAGCGTCATTATTAAACTGAGCACTCTAGATGGGTAGAGGGGGATCCCTTGCACGAAATTTCCATTACCTGGGCCGACTACCACCGCAAAATCGAGGAGTTGGCCGTCAAAGTCTACGAAAGCGGGTGGGAATTTAACCAAATCGTCTGTATTGCCAAGGGGGGGCTGCGCATCGGCGATACCTTGGCCCGTCTTTTCGACCTGCCCCTGGCTATTCTCTCAGCCTCTTCTTACTCCGGCCCCGGTAACCGCCAGCGGGGGCAACTGACCTTCTCGCGGGATCTAGCCATGACCACCGCCAACCTGGGCAGCCACGTGCTGTTGGTGGACGATTTGGCAGACTCTGGCATGACCCTAAAGCGCTCTGTCCACTGGCTCAAGCACCACTACGGCTTCTACATCGAGGAGATCCGCACCGGCGTACTGTGGTACAAGGCCGCCTCCGTCTATCAACCCGACTACTATGTGGACTATTTGCCGGATAACCCTTGGATCCACCAGCCCTTTGAGCCCTACGAGCAGATGACGCCTCAGCAGCTGATGCAGTTGCTACGCTCTTCCGGTTAACTTTTCTTTATCACCTCAGGGCTCTAACCAGTAGGAAACTCGAAGCGGGGCAGCTTATCCAGGGCAGGCTGGATCCCTGCGGGGATTCGCTCGTGAGTAAGGGGGTAGTAGTAATCAACCCGAGCCAGTAGTCGCTTCCACTGCTCAGAGTTAAGAGTTTTAACCAAAGAAATAGACGGCTCAACACTTAACTCGTGTCCCAAATCCATAAGCTCGATAGTAACGTTAGCTGCTGCGGCTTCCAGAACTGACTCCGCCATCCCGTAGTCTGGCTCTGCAGACACGATCAAAGCGTAATGCTGAGGATTGGAACTAAGCAGAATAGACTTTAGTAAAGGCTCCAAGCTTGCAGTAACTGATTCCCGAAGATTTGGATCCCAATCGGGAAAAAGAGCTAGATTAATCTGGCTTAGATAAATCCCTAAAGTAGTAAAACTCAGTTGCTCTGCGGAAGCAGGCGTCAAGCTTTGCTTCTGGTGTTCCAGCGAGGCATCGCTAAACTTTAAGCTCATTTCAATTTTCTCATCTTCAGTGGTCAATAGTACATGCCTTCCCTCTCTTTTACTATGGCTGGTTAGGTGTATGATAGAAATAGGAGTGTGAGGTAGGTAAGGCTCAACAAGTAGGTTTTGCCTTGGATCCCATTTTGGCAGTCCGTAGTGACAAGTCCAATTGCAATAGGCAGGTAGAAGTTCTGTTTCCTTAAGTAGCCCATCTAGATAGACCGCTACATTTAGAGCGAGTTGATCGGTTATGATAGAAGGTCTTCTAGCTAAAGCTTGAGAAAGCCGAAAGTCCCAAAGATCCCAGTGCTTGGCAGTATAGGACATTGCAAAAACACCAGCATTAAGGAGGGGGTACGTATGTAAGTCCTCGACACTCAGACTGGGAAAGTGGTATCTGTAAGCTTCACTAAGATCAATTAGGTAATCTTTTGGGCCATAGAGTAATCTATTCCCTCGGTCAATCTCCGGAACAATAGCTAGCCCTCGCTTTTTGCTTCGCTGGATGAGCAAGTCAATCCCGAACCAATCCTGAACCCAAGCATCTGCGTCAATCCAAATATAAACTTCATAGTCTGGAAAGTACCTACGTAGCCGGGGCCGAGCTAGTAATCCCCGCAGATAAGAAGGCACACTCTCAACTCCAGCAAAGTTATAGTTCCAATCCGGCTCAACAATGTAATTGACGTGTTTTGAAAGCCAGTCTACTTGCTCAGGGGTACAGCCCAAATCGAAGAAGCCTATCTCAACAGATTTACCCTGCTCCTTACCTCGGATGGAAAGAACAGTTCCCTGCACTAGATCGAAGAACTTGGAGTCGGCTGCGGTGATAATAACTACTGATTTCATACCAAAAGATAGTTAGGGAGATAGGAATTGCCTAGAACCAGACAACTTTTTTTATTTTAATTTAATTTACTTGGTCGCAATTATGTTTAGACTAACAGGTTTACCGAAAACAACCATTTCACTACAGTCATTAAATAAGCCGAACCGATCTACCTTGCGGATAATCCGAAAGCCTGCCTGAGTCAGCAACATGAACAGATATTCCCACGAGAGACCAACTTTGTGATAGTCATACTCATCTGTCTGTCCACCAAACATCATGCGCATAATACTAAATCGCTGCTCGGCGGAAGCTCCTTCCTCTATATAAAGGTGACAAAGAGTAGGTAAGTCAGGAACACTAATCATTAACTGGCCACCGAAATGTAAAACTCGATGCCACTCTTTGAGAACAACAGGCAATTCTCGCACATAGTCGAAGTGCTCCAGAACGTGGGAGGCGTAGATGGCTTCTACGGAGTTGTCTTCAAATTGACTGAGATCCATAGCGTTGCCAACGTAATCCACGTACTCTCTTGGTTGGATGTCTAGGATCTTCCAGTCTGGATGGGGATCTTTTCCCCCTATATGAAGGCGGATACGCTGACTGACCTGGAGTCTAGGTTCACCCCCGTCTAGAGGAGGAACCTGGTCGATAATCTGATGTTTATGAGCCAGATCAAAATAGGTTTTTTCAATAGCCATAGCCAAACGTTTTGGATCCCAGATGATCGACTTACTGTAGGACTCTCGAATAGTCTGTTTGGCCTTGGCCAGTCGCTCTGGATTGTTAGCCAGCTGGATTCCTCGCTCAATAAATTCTTCAACTGACCAGGTAATACAGTCATCAAGACCTATATTCCTAAGTAAGCTATAGCTCATTCGACCATAGTAATGGCGACCTACCAAGGTGAGAACTGGCACGCCCATGTAGAGGGCTTCCATAGTGTGGGTTGCGCCTGTGTAGGGAAAGGTATCGAGAACAAGATCCACCAAAGCTAGTTGGCCCCGGTGCTCTTCCACGCTGCTTGCTTGAGATAGAAAACGGACGCGATCCAAAACATCCAATTCCTTAGCTCTTTCCTGGTAACGCCTGATAACCGTGGCAATTTCCCCCGAGCCTTTGACGATCAAGATCCCCTTGGGAACAGCTTTCAGGATTTGCAGATGGGCATCAATACATTCGGGGGTACGCTTGTAAGCACTGGCCGCAGTTAGGAAAACAATATCTTGCGGGCCTATTCTCAGCTTGTTTTTGAAATTCACCTCATCTGCAGGAGTAATGTCCAGATACTCAACAGCACAGTAGCTAGGCAGGCGGATAATTTTTTCATGGTAATCGGCTTGGGCGTCTTCAGGAAGGATATAGGGATCGGCGAAAAAGTAATCAAATTCTGGCAAACCGACAGCATCTCCGCCAAGCCAACCAATTTGGATAGGAGCGGCCCGCAAAGCTGCTACGATGCTGGCATCGTGACTGGTAAGGGAGTCCATAAAAACCATGATATCGATGCGATCCTCACGCGCTTGAGCAGCTACTTGAGGCGGCTTGGTTTCTCCTGGAAAAAAGCGAAAATGGAGATTTTCGTGAGAGCGAAACTTTTGATACATATTGTCATGACTGGCCATATCTTCATTTTTCCACCCCTGGTAGTAGTAGTAGACAACGTCCAGAAGATCGCGAGATAGGTTCCTGAGAGTAGCCTCACTGAGAAAGCCAACCGAATGTCGCTGAAAGCAGTTACCCAGAAAGCCTACCCTCAGCTTTCGCTTAGTTCTGCCAGATCCGCAGTAGTCTTGCTGATTCTTCTGCCAATATTCCGACCAAAGAAAGTCTCGCTGAGAAGCCATTAAGCTTAGGCAATCGTTAAAGATTCTACCACCAATCTGCTGGTAATGACGAATCAGAGAGCGATCGTCAGTTAGATAACTCCAACAAAAGCAAACTCGAAACAGAATGGCTTTAGCAATCGTTAGACTCTCGAGTAGATTTTCATCGTTAATTCTTAGTGATCCTAAGTCGGCTTCCCTCGATAAAATTAAGTCTATAATTTTCTGGATAACAAGGTTTATCCGTTCTGGCTGGGCAGCATGGATCAACTTTTCCAGCGATTCTGATAGAAGGGATAGACGAAGAGTAAAGTTCTCTTGCACCTGTGAGCTCTCGGCCGCCGTGATGAGAGCTTCTCCTAAAATGGAATAGCCATCACTGGTAGAGTTCTGGAAGAAGGCGCGGGCTGCCCTCTGAAAAAAGTCACCGATTAAGTCCTCTATCGTCCACAAACCTTCATAGCGCTTCGCCTGCTCGGGATCCACCGCATTGGCTAGCTGGGCCAGCAAAGCAGCAAATCCAGATCTTTGTTCCTCCGGAAGAAAGACTTGTAAAGTTGTGGCCACCTCAAAAAACAAGCTCAGGTAGCCATCGTCCCATAGCCGCGCGAGCAATTCAGTAAGGAGTGGCTCCTGAGTAATATCGAGGCTCTTCTCGCCGCCTAGGCTCTCCAGTAGGGCTTGCCCATAAAAGCCAACTGCCAGCTCATCCTGAGCTTGCAGGGCCCGCATCAGCAAAACTTGGGTGTTGTCCCGCCGGCTTGGATCCAGCTCAAAGGCCATCTCCCGCAGCTTCAGACAAACCTGGAGACGCTGCTGTGGATCCTGCGTGGGGCTATTTTCTAGACGGCCTGCGAGGGATAGCAACAAATCCAAGACTTTCTCCTGGGACAGGATCCCTGCCCTCACCAGAGGCGTGTAGAGCTGGTAAGCAAGGCTCAGCTGGCCAGCAGCCAAGGCCTGCTCCAGCGCCGATAGGGTAATTGCCTCTGGCTCAGAGGGGAAGGCTGGCTCATTGGCCAATGAAGATGGGGAGAGATCAAAGAAACCCCACAGGAACTCCTGCCAATCCTTTGCGCCTTGCTCTCGGTAAAAAGCCACCAACCACTCCGCAAAGGTATCGGGAGACTGCTGAAACAGTTGCTTGGCTTCCAGGATCCGGGCTTGCAGCGTAGGGTTCATAGGTTGAAGGAAGAGTGCTAGTCTTAGTCTGCCATGCTGAGGCCGGCTCAGCTAAACCACTGACCTGTGTCAGGCTCATCTGGCAAAAATCCGCAATTGCGCCAGGGAGCAGGCTGTTATGAATCGCCCTTGAGCGGGGTAAGTTAGCACTAGCAGGTGAGCTGCACAGTTAACTCTCTAGTTTGCTAAAGGATCTGGTACTCATGAGCGCAAAGTCTCGTCAGTCTCTGTTGCGGGCCAAACTGGCTCAGCAAATTCTCTCCAAAGCCAAGGGCTTCACCCTGATTGAGCTGTTGGTGGTGATTGTAATTGTGGGTGTGCTGTCTGCAGTGGCAATCCCGCAGTTCTTAAACCAAGTGCGCCGCTCCCGCACTGCTGAAGCTCAAGCAGCTCTCACGGCAGTGGGTCGTGGTTCTGAAGTCTATCGCCTAGATGTTGGCGTGTACCCGAACACCTACACCAGAATTCAGTTCGGATGTCCTACCACTAGTGGGGCTGATTCCTGCGGCGCTAGGGGCGATAAGTTTATGAATGACCCGTGGAGCGCTCCCAACTACCAGACACCAGTGGCCACCGTTACTTCTTCTACTGCGCCTCAGGGGATGCGCTGGGACACCACTGCTGTCACGGGTGCAAGCCGCTACGTTAACGCTTCTGGTCAACCTATTCAGTGCACCATTGGGCTGGGATCACAGGAGACAGCTGTGGCTACTGCGGCTACCTTTGTTGGTAAGAGCTGCAACGTCTTTGACTAGTTTCTATCTCTACTTTATGTACTCCGTGGCTCCCTGTGGGGAGCTTTTTTATTTCAGTTGCTCCAGTCTCCCTCAAGAGTAGGCAAGGGCTCTAGGCTAAACCAGTGAACTAGAGCGAGGACAGTAACTGTGATGGGTAGGAGATGCGAGTAAGAATACCCTTTTCGATGAGGTTCTGGTTGGTTTCAGGACTGCTGTAAAGTATGAACTCTTGATAAAGAGCTGCCATGCAAGTTCTATCTCCTGAGCAATAAGCGTCCCGTGAGGCCAAGTGAAAGGGAACCCGAATAGGATTAGACTTTGAGCGCCACCAGTAGTCGGGAAAGTTTCCCAGTTGAGCATACTTTTTATAGTAGTTTTGAAAGCCGCAGTTTAAGTAGTGTAAAATAGAGGGGAATGATGTTACCAAGGTATGACATTCTGGAATATCAAAGCTATGTACGCTATTGGGTAAGAGAGTGGGATGGATCCGAGCTGCTGACTTTCCATTTTGATAAGCTAAAAAGTATTGACTCTTGCCGGAAACTCTCTGAAACTCAGTACAGAGTCCTGGCTCTAAGGCAGCAGGGTTTTTCTTAAATAGAGTGACATCGCGAAAATAGTCCTCGACTTCAAATACTTCAGGAGCTGCTTCGTGGTTTAGGAACGTAACCTGGAATATATCGTCGCTTACTTGATCAAACCAATCCAAAGCCATCATCTGGCCAGGATAAAAAAGCTCATCTCCATCAATATGAAGAATCCAGTCCATGCCCTGATCCAGGGCAAGTTGTATAGCCGTTTCTACGTTAAGGATCTGACGAGCCATGACCTCATAGCCAACATGAGGGCCATATTTTGGGTAGAGAACATTCCCCAATGCTTGTTGGACTTGCAAAGCTTCATCGTTGGGAATAGCCGTTACATCGGAAAACTGAAGTGCCACCTGAATAGCGGGATCCTCTGGATCGTCAAAGAAGATATAAATATGGGCAATTCCAAGGGCAAGGTGATAGCGAATGAACGACTCCAAGCACACGCCTGGATCCCGAACAGTGGTAATTATGCAAACTCTGGCCATGGTGGAGCTGCAAGCCTTTAGGTGAATTGCTTGGCTCCTAGCCAAGTATTGATAGTGAAGCGGCTATCGGCAAAGGCTTGGCTAGGGCTAAATACCGGCAGGATTTCATGTAGGCAACTGCTGGAGAAGAAGACGATGCTGTTATTTGTAGGGGTTACCTCATCGTATGCCCCGTGCAGGATTGGTGGATGAGGTTTTTGCCTTTGGGTATCGTAGATGCGCAGCTCACCTCCTCGATAAGGCTTTGGCTCTTTGTGGAAGTAATATACGCAGCTCACCTGGCGGAAGGCAGTTTGTGGGTAGGAGTTATCGGTGTGGGCGGTAAAGAAGCAGCCATCATGGCTGGCAATCATCTCCATCTCAAAGATTTGAATGTCAAAGTTCTCAATGCCTAGCTCAGCAAAAATCTGGGGAGCAACAGCCGCAATTTTTTCTCGCAGCAGGGATCCATGCTCCTGAAAGTAAGCGAAGTCCAGCCTCAGGGAGCGGCGAAATTTTAGTGACTCTGCCTCGGTGTTGCTCTTGCTGTAGCTCTTGGAAGGGATAAACTTGTCTTGGTGGGTAATGGCATGTTGGAGAATGGCTTGGTTGAGCTCTTGAGGCAGGAAGTTATCCAGCTTGATGTATTTACAGGGGTAAAACCGGTTGGGTTCTGAGGGATCCGGCTGGGTAAAAGTCAGGAATACCGGGTTAGCTGCCAGCAGTGATCCAGGGCCAATTGCTTGGATGTGAGCGAGATCCTGCTCGGTTAACCCTTTGTGCTGGGGATCCCAAGTGAGGAGATGGATCCCTTGGCCTAGATTGGGCAAAACCTTCTGCAGATGAAAACTGGGATCTATCCCCATCAAATCTAGGTTGGCTTGGGCTATGGCTCCGTAGCGGCAATGGTTGACCAAGTATAGGGCTGAGTCGGCCAAGTAATCCCGCAGTAGCAAAGACTGAAGCAGACAGGTACGGTAGTCCGTGAGTTCAGTCCAGAAACAAACGCCAATCTGGGTCTCTGGGAAACATTGACCGAGATCTGCCAAAAGGGCAGGAATGGGGCCTTCTAGGAGTAGAACCCGTTCTTCTAATCCCAACTGAGAAATTTGGGTTTGGATATCTTCTGTGCTGATTGACTTTTCGGATGAGCTCTGTAGGGGATTCCGTAGAATCACTGCTAACTTTTCAGGATAGCGAAGCATTGCCTGCAAAACAGCTGCGGACTCTTCCCAGCCAATCTGGCAGAAGATTTGCTGGCTAGGAAGGCAGGCTAAAGCCCAATCTAAGAGCTGGGTGAGACTCTGAGCTTGCTCCAGTTCTAGGAGAAGATCCTGAGCAAGGTCTTGGCAATCCATGGGGAGGGATCCCTGACGTCTGCTCTAGCTTAATGTACCCGGATCCACCCCCAGTTCTCACAACTTTTAGGCCAGGCGCTCAGCCCTTTGCTGCTCCAGTTCAGCCTTGGCAGGCATCAGTTCCCCAGCGGCAGTGGCCCACAGAATCCAGGTGGCCTCCTACCCTCCCACTTCGCTGGGTACAGCCTCAAAACCTCGCTCGGCATGGGTGGTGGAGATGAGCAAGTCCATCTGGCACGTGTGCCGCCAGCTTTCCATGGGTATGCCATTGTCGTAGGAGAGCTCGTCTTGGGTAGGGGCCATCCAGGCAGGTAAACTGGATTCGGCTCTTGCAGACAGGGATCCATGGGGTTGCTTATAACCTATGCTCGGCTTATCGTTTTCCAGGGCAACAGAGATCCCTTGTTGTTGTGTCCAATCCTAGTAGCCTGTAGGAGCTAGAAGAACCTGCCGCTCAACTTGGGGAGTCGAGAAATGCAAGACATCAAGGCCAATGCTCCGCGAATTCTCCTCAATTGGCCAACTCCGCCAGACTATATCCCGCCCCCGCAGCTTTCAGATCGGCAGGTCAGTCTTTGCCCCAAGAGGAAAGCCAAGGGCTTTGGACTAAACTTTGTCAATCTCTCTAAGGAATTGGTGGAGTGCCCAGAGGGAGACTATGACCTCTATGACTTTGTGCAGCAGTCTGAGCAAATTACAAATAAGGAGTTTGACCTAGTTGTTGTTTGGACTTCGAGCTTCGACTACAGCAATCCTCTTAATACCAAAAAGTTTGGCTGTCCAACTGTTTTACTGGCTGGAGACACCCACCACTGGGAGTTTCCCATCAACCATCTCTTGGCCTACTGGGCTACTGAAGGCTTTGATTACGTCGCTACTGCCTATAACTTCCAGCATTTGCACTGGTTTGCCGCAGCAGGCGCTGAGAATCTTGCCTGGTTGCCTCTTATCTCCATGCGCACTGTTACCCACGATTGGGTGGAAGATAGAGAAAATCAAGTGGTCTTTATCGGCCAACAGGGATCCCGCCATCCCAGGCGTTGCCGGCTGGTTCAAGCCATAAAGAATGCAGATTTGCCCATCCTCATCAAAACAGCCAACCGCCAAGAGGCAGCCAAATGGTTTGCCCATTCTCTGATTTCCTTTAACTGCAGCCAAAATGGGGATCTGAACTTAAGGAACTTGGAAGTGATTTCCGCGGGGGGCTTTCTGCTTACTGACCAGCTCTCCTTCGCCTCAGGATTGGACGAACTTTTGGCGCCCGGCACCTACTGCGACACCTACAACTCCGAAGCCCAACTCCTGGAGAAAATCCGCTACTACCTAGACCATCCCCAGGAGGCCATTCAAATTGCCCGCCGCGCTTATCACACTTTCGACCAACACTGGCATCCCCGCCACCGCATTCAGAACCTGCTGGACTGGGTGTTTGGGGGAGAGCTGCCGGAGCCCTTTCGTTACTCGCCCCGCTCTGATGTGCGCTACTTTGTCAGCACGGCCAGCTCTGCCTGGATAGACACACGACTAGGAATCTACGAGCCCATTCAAGAGCTGCATCGCGTGCAGGAGCGACTGAGGGTATTTGTTGGCCGAGGCTGTCCTGGGGTGATAGCCGCAGACTTGCTGGACCTGCCGCGGCTGGAGCTGTACGTGGAAGAGGGGTTTGGGGATCCGTGTGCCCTGCTGCAGCAGAAGGGAGTGCCGGAGCGAGTTCATGAGGTGAGGGGGGAGCCGAGCAGTTGGCCTAGCTTTGATGCGGTGGTGTGCACGGTGGGAGACTTGCAGCGGCTGGGGCGGCCTTTGAGAACCAGCTTTGCTTTCATCCTGGGAGAAGACACCCAGCTCCTCTTTGCCAATGCGGGAAACATAACAGAAAATTTTCTCATTTACTTAGTCCAAGGCCGCAGCTCCGTTCCGTCAGCTCGGCTGGGGGGGTACGAAGGCGTCGAGTACGAAGGAACGGTGGCCAGACTTAGTCGAGTCTATCAGCCTGCTGTTTCTGTTCTTTCTGATGTCAGGGTTGTCGTGGATGTGAGAGCGGGGGTGGGCGTGGCCAGCGCTTGTTTCAGAACTCTTCACCCTGAGGCGGCTATTCACTGTTTCGAGGTGGATCCCCTAGCTCTACACCTGCTGCGGCAGAATATTCTCAGCTTGGGCAACTGCTTTGTGCATTCGGTGGGGCTGGCGGGGCAGGATAGCTGCAGAACCCGTCGCCTCTGGCCGGAAGATCCTCAGGCCGAGTGGGGAGTGGAGCAGCTGCTCCCTTTCCGGGAAGCCAGGGCAGCCCTCAAGGAGTTGGGTTTGGAGCCCATCGATGTGCTCAGGGTGGCTACAGGTGGAGATGAGGTGGAGGTGTTGACCAGCTTGCAAGAGCAGCTCAAAGACATCAAGGTGATTTACGTGGAGTTTACTTCTGAGCAAGACCGCAAGCAGATTGACCAGATGTTGGATCCCTCTCATCTCCTCTGGCAGGGGGAGATTTCTCAAGGTAACTACGGGTGCTTATGTTATCTGAATAGATGCATATTCTACGAAAGCAGTGGTAATCTTTAGAAGGCAATCTTTAGGAAGCTCTGAGACTGATGAATCCTCGAGTTCTACTAGTTTGGATGACTCCACCCGATTATGTCCCACCTCTCACTCTTTCAGAGCGTCAAGTAACTCTATGTCCGAAAGGAAAGGTTAGAAGACAGATATTCGATTTTTTTAGTGTTCCAAAAAGCTTAGTTGAGTGTCCTGACAAAGACTTTGACCTCTATGAATTTGTCCAGTATTCAGATCAAGTCGAAGACAAAGAATTTGACTTGGTGATTGTCTGGACATCGAGTGTTGATCTGACTAGTCCTTTCAACACGAAAAAATTTGGCTGCCCAACTGTCTTGCTAGCCGGAGATACGCATCATCATGTGCTCCCTATCACCCACCTTCTAACTTACTGGGCCACTGAAGCCTTTGATTATATTGCCACCGCCTATGACCGACAGCACCTCCACTGGTTCGCAGCAGCAGGAGTTCAAAGGCTAGCTTGGCTGCCTTTCATTTCCGCTTGTCTCACCAGCTCCAGTTGGATAGAAAAGAAAGAAATTAGAGTTGCGTTTGTGGGTAACCTTAACTTTAACTCTTATCATTACAGACGTCTTAAGTTGATCATGTCCTTGAAAAAACTGGGTCTACCTCTACTTATAAAGACTCGAGTCGACAATCCTCAGCTAATATTTGGTGGCTCGTTAATCTCTTTCAACTGCAGCCAAAATGGGGATCTGAACTTAAGGAACTTGGAAGTGATTTCTGCAGGGGGCTTTCTGCTTACTGACCAGCTCTCCTTCGCCTCAGGATTGGACGAACTTTTGGCGCCCGGCACCTACTGCGACACCTACAACTCCGAAGCCCAACTCCTGGAGAAAATCCGCTACTACCTAGACCATCCCCAGGAGGCCATTCAAATTGCCCGCCGCGCTTACCACACCTTTGATGAAAAGTGGCATCCCCGCCACCGCATCCAAAATCTCCTGGAGTGGGTGTTTGGAGGAGAACTGCCGGAGCCTTTTCGCTACTCCCCTTGCTCCGATGCTCGCTACTTTGTCAGCACCGCCAGCTCGGCTTGGATAGACACACGGCTGGGGATTTACGAGCCCATCCAAGAGCTGCATCGAGTGCAAGAGCGGCTGCAGGTGCTGGTTAGCCAAGGTTGTCCGGAAGTGATAGCAGCAGACTTGCTGGACTTGCCGCGGCTGGAGCTGTATGTGGAAGAGGGGTTTGGGGATCCCTGTGCCCTGCTGCAGCAGAAGGGAGTGCCCGAGCGAATTCACGAGGTGAGAGGGGAGCCAGCCAGTCGGCCTAGTTTTGATGCGGTGGTGTGCACAGCTGAGGACTTGCAGCGGCTGGGGCGGCCTGTGAGGGCTAACTTTGCTTTTGTCTTGGCAGAGGACCACCAACTTCTTTTGGCCAATGCCAGTAAGTTAATGGAAGCAGTGTTGACTGGCTTTGACTTTGGCAAACTCAGGTTTTCGGTAAAGCTCTACCCAGACACCGTTTTTTACGAGAGGACGTATCTTAACTTTCCTGTGTTTCTGTCTAGTCAGGTGCAGATGGTTATCGACATCGGAGCTGGGGTAGGCCTTGGTAGCGTTTGTTTTCGGGGTTTCTGCCCTGAGGCGGCCATTCATTGTTTTGAGGTGGATCCCTTGGCCTTGCACCTGCTGCAGCAGAATGCTCTTGGCCTGGGCAACTGCTTTGTGCATCCGGTGGGGCTAGCGGGGCAGAATAGCTGCAGAACTTGTCGGCTCTGGCCGGAGGATCCTCAGGCCGAGTGGGGAGTGGAGCAGCCGCTCCCTTTCCGGGAAGCCAGGGCAGCCCTCAAGGAGCTGGGTCTGGAGTTCATCGATGTGCTCAGGGTGGCTACAGGTGGAGATGAGGTGGAGGTGTTGACCAGCTTGCAAGAGCAGCTCAAAGACATCAAGGTGATTTACGTGGAGTTTACTTCTGAGCAAGACCGCGAGCAAATTGACCAGATGTTGGACCCTACCCATCTCCTCTGGCAGGGAGAAGTTGTAGCAGGCCAAAGAGGAGTCCTTTGCTATCTAAGCAGGGCTTGCTTTGTCGACAACAATTCAAACCTTGGAGGAGAGACTTAAGGTTATGAACTCAACCATTATCGTTACGGCTGCTGACTTCAGGGGACTATTCTCTCCATCCGAGAGAAACCTCAGGGGCACTCTGTAGATATTGGATTCTTGGATGTAGGCTGTACACCGGAGCAGTTGCAATGGATAGGTCAGTACGTTGACCACATCGTTGAGCCAGGTTGGAACTATACCCTTCCAGAGGCCGATAGACAGCCCAAGTACCTCAAGGCGCTAGTTTCCAGACCCTTCTTGCCTAGGTACTTCCCGAGCTATGAGACTTACATTTGGATTGATGCAGATGCTTGGGTGCAAGACTGGTCTGCAATTGAGCTTCTTACCCTGGGAGCAAGATACAAAAACCTTGCAGTTGTTCCTGAGTTGCTAAATACTCTCTTCGATCCCTATCCATTTTCGCATCAAGCTTTTCACCTCTCGGGATACATCAAGTACTTTGGACATGTATATAACCACCCATACATAAGACCAAATCTAAATGCTGGTGTATTCTCTGGAAGTAATTCCGGTATTCACTGGGTAGCATGGAAAAACAGACTGAGCCAAGCTATCTCTATGAGCCTCGATCTATACTCAGATCAGTATTCTCTAAACCTGGCTATTCATAATGACTTAGGGATAGATAACGTTCAAATTTTACCATTGTTTTGTAACTGGACAGTTCATAGTAAACTACCTCTATGGGATCCAAAAAGAAAGCTCTGGGTTGAGCCTTGGAAGCCTTACATCCCTTTAGAGATTCTACACATTACCTATAAAGATAAGGATAGAAAAACTCATGTAGCTCATACTACCGATGGCTTCAAAGTTGAAGCCAGTCTTTGGTATCCTAGAAGCCATTCTTCTCCAATCAGAAGGTATGACTATGTATCAGCTAATCAAAAGAAAATATATCTCGACTACAACTTCCCTCTAATGACTGCTATCGATCCAGGGCCTCATCCCTGGCCTTATCTACGGAAAGAAGTTCCTCAGCTTTGGACTGCGGATTTGCGTCAACCTACTATCGGCTTTGTTAGTCGAGACGAGGCTCATATTCTGTACAATACTGCCCTTAAGCTACAAGGAAGAAACGCTTTGGAGATCGGCTGTTGGCTAGGTTGGTCAACTGCTCACTTGGCAGCAGGCGGGGTTATTCTCGATGTGGTAGATCCTGATCTGGCCGATCCCCAGATTTATGGAAGTGCGGATCAATCTCTTCGCTCGGCTGGAGTTCGCTCTAATGTCAATCTCTATCCTGGCTATAGCCCAGGGAAGGTGGAGGAGATTGCCCAGCAAGAGGATTGTCGCTGGTCTCTGATTTTCATCGATGGGAATCATGACTCACCAGCCCCCTTGCAGGATGCTCAAGTGGCAGAGCGCTATGCTGCTGAGGATGCCTTGATTCTGTTTCATGATCTAGCCTCGCCGGATGTGGCTGAAGGTTTGAATTACTTGAGAGACAGGGGCTGGAACACGATGATTTACCAGACCATGCAAATTATGGGAGTGGCCTGGCGAGGCAATGTTAAGCCTGTTGAGCATATTCCAGACCCTGCTGTGAATTGGACATTGCCAGAGCACCTCAAGGACTATCCGGTCTGTAACCTTGAGTTGTCTAGGGTGCTAGA
>NZ_JBSSBR010000029.1:0-32785 GCF_054059035.1 Thermostichus sp. MS-CIW-36 | reverse complement strand
CTTGGCTCATAAGTTCATTGTACTTCATCAAAGCGCATTCCTCCCGGCACTGACCCTACGGGTACAGTGCGGGGCTCCTGCGATTTCTAGCTGAACCGAGGCTCACGGTATAGTGGTTCAGGCGAATCCGATGAGTGCAGAGGGATCCCCGCCCATCCTCAACTCAGTCCGGTTGGGTTTAACCCTCGCCAAGGTGTTTGTTGTGGATCTGTGGAGAGGAGATGAATGCTGAAGCCAAAGCGTGCCTCTTGTGGGGGCTCGGATTCCCCCACCGCAAAAGGTTGCCCTGCTGTAGCTTATATAACTTTGGCGCTCTTGGCGCTCAGCTTGGTCGGTTGCGGCGAGGGAACCACTCCCCTGGGCCCACTGGAAAATGTCTTTCTGCGGGCGGATGATTTTGAAATTACAGGGGGATCCCCGGCAGCGGGCGCAGTGGGGCCTTACCTACAGTTCAACATGCGGCGGCAACGGGATAACCAAATCCTAAATCGCCCCCTCAATGTCTATGTGGACAACGCCGGGCTGGCAGAGAGGCGGAATCCCCCTCTGGATAACCAAAACCGCCCCATCCTCTTACAGCGCTCGGTGGCCTTTTTGGGCAATGGCCTGGATTTGAACAGAGATGGCCAGCCGGATCTGCCCCCCAAAGAACCCCCCAGCTTCACCAGTGGCCCGCTGCTGCCCTACGCCCCGCCCAATCAGTGGCAAAGTCGGGCTGCCCTTGCCTATGTTCCCGGACAAGCCAATATCCCCGGACGGGGCCCCAGCGACCGCTTTGGCATCTATTTTTCTTCCATCCTGCCCTACACCGGGCAGCTTCGCTTCCGCGCCCGCGACGAGCTGGGCAATGCCTTTGCCCGCACCTTTGAGGTCACCTATCCGGCAGCAGCCAGCCGTGCCACGGTCACCGTCACCTTGGCCAACCTCACCGCCACTGCCCAAGAGCCGGTTCTCATTGCCATTTGTAACCAGTTGGGAGCTGCTGCCGTGGTGGGCCTGCGGAGTGGCACGTTCACCGAGCTGGTGGATCTCCTGCCGGCCCCAGAGCTGCCGGTGGATCCCATCTTGAGCGAGCCCATCCGCTATGTGGCCGAGGCTTATCAATTGAACCGCGATCGAGCCGTGATCCGTGTCTCCCAAAATCCCGCCGATCCCAGCCGCATGAGCGTTCCTCTACTGGGATCCGAAGGGGCAACCGGTCGGGCAGATCTGACGCTGGTGAACTCCGCAGGGGATCGGCTGACTTGCTTCAACGATCGGCTTTCGGATCTGCGGGATACGTTTTCTGACTTTTTCAGATAGCGATTGATCGCAGTTCTCCACAGAGCCAGTTGGCCGTGAGCTGGCGCCTATGCCTCGGTTTTCTCAGATCGTCTCAAAGTCTGCCGGGGAAGCCTGCAGAAGAAGCTCGAAAAATCTGTTCATAGTGAGCCTTTTTGAACTCTACTTCGCTGCTTCCTTCCGCTGGAACATTCTGTTGCCTTACTGGCAAAATCCGGCCCTAACTTGGGGCTGCCCCCTTTTCCTGTCGGATTGGAGTGCGATATGCTGGTTTTCCACCTCTAAAAGCGTGATTTATTCCAAACTGTTTTGACTCCTATGAATCCCCATCGCTCTCAGGTCTCGGTTCCTATCCTGCAGGAAAACTGGCACTTTCAAGAGCGGGATGCTTGCGGGGTCGGCTTTTTGGTGGATCAGCGGGGAAGAGCCAGCCACGACCTCTTGCAGAAAACCCTTCAGGCTCTCACCTGTATGGAGCATCGGGGTGGCTGTGGCGGCGACGGCCAGAGCGGTGATGGGGCGGGCATTGCAACGGCAATCCCCTGGTCGCTGTTGCAGGCAGAGAGGGAAGAAATTCGAGCTTGGGATCCCACTCACAGCGCGGTGGGGATGGTCTTTTTGCCTCAGGATCCTGCTGAGTGTCAGGCGGTGCAGCAGGTGATCGATGAGTACTTGACCACCACCGACTGGCAGCGGGTGGTTTGGCGGCAGGTACCGGTCAATCCCAATTGCCTGGGGCCGATGGCGCGGCAGACCATGCCCTCCATTTGGCAGATGCTCCTCACCCATCCCACGCTGGAAGGAGACGAGCTAGAGCAGCAGCTCTATCTGTTGCGGCGGCGCATTCGGCGGCGGGTAGAGGCTCGGTTTGGCTTTTATGCTCTGTATTTTGCCTCTTTGTCCTGCCGGGTTGTCGTTTACAAAGGCATGGTGCAATCGGCGGTTCTGGGCCGGTTTTATCGAGATCTGCAAAACCCCCTCTACACCACTGCCTACGCCACTTACCATCGCCGCTTCAGCACCAACACCCTGCCGCGTTGGTCCCTGGCCCAGCCTTTTCGCTACCTTTGCCACAACGGCGAGATCAACACCTACCTGGGCAATGTCAACTGGATGGCCGCCCGCGAACAGACCCTTTCCCATCCCCGCTGGGGTACAGCGGTCGAGGATCTGAAGCCGATTATTGACCCCGGCACCAGCGACTCAGCAGGTCTGGACGCCGTGTTTGAGCTGTTGATTCAGTCCGGCTACTCCACTCAGCAGGCGATGATGGTGCTGATCCCGGAAGCCTATCGCAACCAGCCGGAGCTTCAGGATCACCCGGAAGTGGTGGATTTCTACGAGTTCTTCGGCGGCCTGCAGGAGCCTTGGGATGGCCCGGCGATGGTGGTTTTCTGCGACGGCAAAACCATCGGGGCCACGTTGGATCGCAATGGCCTGCGCCCAGCCCGCTACGCTCGCAGCCGCGATGGTCTGCTGGTGGTGGCCTCGGAAGCTGGCGTGGTTCCTCTGCCGGAGACCGACATTTTGGAAAAAGGGCGGCTAGGCCCGGGGCAGATGCTGACGGTGGATCTGCAGAGCGGGCACATCTGCAAAAACTGGGAGATCAAAACCCAGGTGGCAGCCCAGCACCCCTACGGCGAATGGCTCAAAGCCCATCGCGTTCAGCTCAGCACCCAAGGCTTTGAAAATACCCCTCACCTCTCGGAAGAACAACTGTTACAAGCCCAAACTGCCTTCGGCTACTCCTCGGAAGATGTGGAGATGATCATTGAGGAGATGGCGGCTACGGGCAAGGAGCCCACCTTCAGCATGGGGGACGATGCGCCGCTGGCTGTGCTGTCCACCCAGCCTCATCCCCTCTACGACTATTTCAAGCAGCGCTTTGCCCAGGTCACCAACCCCGCCATCGATCCCCTGCGGGAGAGCTTGGTGATGTCTTTGGATGTGTATCTGGGATCCAAGGGCAACCTGCTGGAGATCCGGCCTGAGCATGCCCGCCTGTTGCAGTTGCGCAGCCCGGTGCTCAACGAAGCGGAGCTGGCTGCCCTACAGCACACTCCTTTCCCCTGCCACACGCTCCCGATTCTCTACCCGGTGGCTGCTGGCCCAGAAGGACTGGCAGCCCAAGTACGGGCCCTTTGCCAGCAGGCGGCCCAGGCGGTGCGGGGGGGAGCTGAGATCTTGATTCTCTCGGATCGCGGCCTCAATGCCGAGCAGGCTCTGATCCCACCTCTGTTGGCAGTGGGCGCTATCCATCATCACCTCATCCAAGAAGGGCTGCGCCTGCAGACCTCTCTGGTGGTGGAGACTGCCCAATGCTGGAGCACCCATCACTTTGCCTGCTTGATCGGCTATGGGGCCAGCGCCGTTTGTCCTTATCTGGCCTATGAAGCTGTGCGGCAGTGGTGGCACAAGCCCAAGACACAAACCCAGATGGCCACCGGCAAGTTGCCCCAGCTTTCCCTGGCCGAGGTGCAACTGAAGTACCGCGCCGCCATTGAGGCAGGGCTGCTCAAGATTCTCTCCAAAATGGGCATTTCTCTGCTCTCCAGCTACCACGGGGCGCAGATTTTCGAGGCCATTGGCCTGAGCCAAGAGGTGATCGACCTGGCCTTCCGCGGCACGGTGTCGCGGGTGGGGGGCATGACGCTGGCAGATCTGGCCCGCGAGGGCATGGTGAATCACCAGCGGGCCTTCCCCGAACTCACCTCGAAAAAGCTGGAGAACTTTGGCTTTATCCAGGCGCGGCCCAAAGGCGAATACCACATCAACAGCCCGGAAATGGCCAAGCTGCTGCACAAGGCCATCGAATCGGGCCAGCCTGCCCACTATGAGATCTACAGGGCCCACCTGCGCAGCCGCACCCCCACCGCGTTGCGAGACCTGCTGGATTTCCGCAGCGACCGGGATCCCATCCCCCTGGAGGAAGTGGAACCGGCATCGGAGATTTTCAAACGCTTTGCCACAGGCGGGATGTCCTTGGGGGCCCTCAGCCGCGAAGCCCACGAGACCCTGGCCATCGCTATGAACCGCATCGGCGGCAAGTCCAACTCCGGTGAAGGCGGGGAAGATCCGGAACGATACCTCCCCATCACCGATGTAGGCCCAGATGGCACCTCGGCCCGCTTTCCCCACCTGAAGGGGCTGCGCATGGGGGACAACGCCAGCTCGGCGGTGAAGCAGGTGGCCTCGGGCCGCTTTGGCGTGACACCGGAGTATTTGCTCAACGCGCGGCAAATTGAGATCAAAATTGCCCAGGGGGCCAAGCCGGGCGAGGGCGGGCAACTGCCGGGCAAAAAGGTCAGCCCCTACATCGCCAAGCTGCGCCGCTCCAAGCCGGGGGTGACCTTGATCTCGCCGCCGCCCCACCACGACATCTACTCCATCGAGGATCTGGCGCAGTTGATCTTCGACTTGCACCAGGTAAACCCCCAGGCACAGGTGTCGGTGAAGCTGGTGGCGGAGGTGGGCATCGGCACGGTGGCGGCAGGAGTAGCCAAGGCCAACGCCGACATCATCCAAATCTCCGGCCATGAAGGGGGCACAGGGGCTTCCCCCTTGAGCTCCATCAAACATGCCGGGGCACCTTGGGAGTTGGGCCTGGTGGAGGTGCATCATACCCTGCTGGAAAACGGCCTACGGCAGCGCTCCATCCTGCGGGTGGATGGCGGCATTCGCACCGGCTGGGAAGTGGTGATGGCGGCCATGCTGGGGGCAGAAGAGTTTGGCTTCGGCACCGTGGCCATGATCGCGGAGGGGTGCATCATGGCGCGGGTATGCCATACCAACAATTGCCCGGTGGGGGTGACCAGCCAGAAGGAAGAGCTGCGCAAGCGCTTCCCCGGCACACCGGATCACGTGGTGACCTTCTTCACGTTTGTGGCGGAGGAGGTGCGCCAAGTCTTAGCCCAACTGGGCTACCGCTCTCTGAAGGAGGTGATCGGGCGGGTGGATCTGCTCTGTCCGCGCGCCGATGCGGTTCTGCAGAAGACCCAATCCTTGAACTTGGAGTGTCTGCTGCGAACTCCCCCCGGTTTTGATCCCAACACCCTGCCCGACTGGTTGGAGCATGAGCCGGTTCACGCCAACGGCCCGGTGCTGGATGAGCAGATCCTGGCTCAGCCGGAGGTGCAGAAGGCGGTGGAGACCTGCGGCACGGCCACGGTGGAGATCCCTATCGCCAACACCGACCGCTGCGTAGGCGGGCGCATTGCCGGAACCTTGGCCCGCTTGTACGGAGATACCGGCTTTGCCCAACAGGGGGGGCAGTTGGATCTGCGCTTTGTCGGCAGCGCCGGCCAGAGCTTTGGCGCTTTTACGCTGGCGGGGATGCGCCTGACCCTGACAGGAGAAGCCAATGACTACGTGGGCAAAAGCATGTGCGGGGGTGAGATCGTCATCTTGGCTCCCGGCGATGCGCCACGGGATCCCTCGGAAAATGTGATCTTGGGCAATACTTGCCTGTACGGAGCCACCGGGGGTTACCTATTCGCCAACGGCCAGGCAGGGGAACGCTTTGCGGTGCGCAACTCGGGAGCGCAGGCGGTGATCGAGGGATCCGGCGACCACTGCTGCGAGTACATGACCGGTGGGGTGGTGGTGGTGCTGGGGCGGGTGGGCCGCAACCTGGGAGCGGGGATGACCGGCGGCCTGGCCTATGTGCTGGATGAGCAGGGCAACTTCCCCGCCAAGGTCAACGGGGAGATCGTGCGCATTCAGCGGGTGCAGACAGCAGCAGCAGAGGCACAACTGAAGAGCCTGATCCAAGAGCACTATCGCCGCACCCATTCCCCCAAAGCGGAGCGCATTCTGCAAAATTGGGAATCCTATTTGCCCCTGTTTTGGCAGGTGATCCCGCCTTCGGAGGAGGGCAGCGAGCTGACGGATCCCTTGCGATCCCAGCCGCTGGCAGTGGAGTCTTAAGGATCTCTCAGAGCCTGCCGGTAACACTTCTTATCCCCACGACGGCCAGAGAGGCTGGTAAACTGCGAGAGTATACCTGGCCTTTTCATCCGCTTTAAATCACTATGAGTCCCAGTTTGCAAGCTGCTCAAACTCAAGCGCGAGTGCCCACCGAGACCATCCTGACGCCGCGCTTCTACACCACCGATTTCGAGGCCATCGGCAAAATGGGCTTAGGGGATCGAGAGGCCGATTTCCGGGCCATCCTGCAGGAGTTTCGCGCCGACTACAACCGCCATCACTTCGTCCGGGGTGAGGAGTTCAACCAAGACTGGGAAAGCCGCCTGGATCCGCAGGCGCGCCGGTTGTTTGTGGAGTTCTTGGAGCGCTCCTGTACAGCCGAGTTCTCCGGTTTTCTCCTCTACAAGGAGCTGTCGCGCAAGCTAAAAGAGACCAACCCCGTTTTGGCCGAGTGCTTTGCCCTGATGAGCCGCGATGAGGCCCGCCATGCCGGCTTTCTGAACCGCGCCATGGGCGACTTCAACATGGCCTTCGACCTGAGCTTTCTCACTAAGCACAAGTCTTACACCTATTTCGCGCCGCGTTTCATCTTCTATGCCACCTATCTCTCGGAGAAGATTGGCTACTGGCGCTACATTCTCATCTACCGCCACCTGGAGGCCCACCCCGAGGATCGCGTTTACCCGATCTTCAACTTCTTCAAGAACTGGTGCCAGGACGAGAACCGCCACGGCGATTTCTTCGCGCTGATGCTTCTGAGCCAGCCCAGGCTGCTGCAGGGGTGGGTGGCCAAGCTGTGGTGCCGCTTCTTCTTGCTGTCGGTGTTCGCCACCATGTACCTCAATGATGTGGGAGAGCGCCCCGATTTCTACCGCCTCATCGGCTTGGATCCCCATGCTTATGACATGGAGGTGATCTACAAGACCAACCGCGAGGCGGCCAAGGTGTTTCCGGTGGTGTTGGATGTGGAAAACCCTGAGTTTGTGCGGCGGCTGCAGAAGTGTGTGGCCAACAACGCCAAGCTGAGGGAGATTGCCCGGGGATCCGGCCCCTTCAAGGGTTTGCGCAAGCTGCCCCTCTACTTGGATAACTTCTATCAGTTTTTGCGGCTGTTCCTCCTGAAACCTCGGAAAGCTGGCTTCTACCTGTGGGAGCAGCCGGAGCCCCGTTTTGAAGGAACGGCTGTTTCTGCTTGAGCCGTCTTGCCCTCAGCTTGGTACCCGTACAGCCTCATAGGTCAGCCATGAACATTGCCGCTGAGATTACGCCGCTCTTTTTGCTGGGAACGCTGGCCTTTTTGGGTTGGGGCTTCTGGAGAGCCCGTCGGCGGGGATCCTTAGCCGTTTGGGTGTGGTTACAGGGATCCCTGCTCTTGTTGCCGTGGGTGGTTTTCCTGGGGCTGTTGCTGCTGGGAATCTACCTCAACTTTGCCGGTTTCCTGCTGCTGTTGCTGGTGTTTACGGGGCTCTACATTGCCGTGGGGCGCAAGACCCGCCAGTTGGCCCAGCAGGAGCTGCAGGCGCGGCGGCAGCAGCTGGCCCAGTTGGAGGAGCAGCCAGAAGTTGCAGCAGAATCGCCGGCGCGGGCTGCGGCGGAGCCAACAGTGGTTCTTCGCAGGATCTCCGCTGAGGATCTGCAGGCCATTCAGTCCATCTTCAGCCTGGACACCTTCTTCGTTACCGAGACCATACCCTACGGAGAGGGGGCAATCTTCAAGGGCAACCTGCGCGGGGAGGCGGAGGTAGTGGTGCCGCTGCTTTTGGGAAGGCTAAAGGAGCGGCTGGGCAGCCGCTACCAACTGTTTTTGGTGGAAGATGCCTCCGAAAAGCCGGCGGTGGTGGTCTTGCCGGATGAGATTGTCAACTACCGAGCCTCAAGAGGGGCGCAGATCCTGGCAGCCGGCTTGCTGCTGGCTAGCTTTCTTGCCACCCTGGAGGTGGGAGCCAATCTCTTGGGCTTCCGGCTGCTGGATGCGCCAGGGCGCTGGGTGGAAGCCCTGCCGGTGGCAGCCGGGATCTTCGCCATCTTGCTGGTGCACGAGACCGGACACCGCTGGATGGCGGGCAAGTACGGCGTGCGCCTCAGCCCTGCTTTTGTTATCCCCAGCTTGGGGATCGGCACGCTGGGATCCCTAAACCGCATCCAATCGCCGGTGCCCAGCCGCAAGGCCCTCTTCGACATTGCCTTTGCCGGCCCGGCAGCGAGCGGGATCCTGTCGCTGCTGGTGCTCTTGGCTGGCCTGAAGCTCTCCGGCTCCGAGGGTCTGTATGTGCCCACCGAGATCTTCCGCAGCTCCATCCTAGTGGGCACTCTGGCCCGGCTGGTGCTGGGATCCCAGTTGCAGGCGGAGCTGGTTCCCATTCATCCTTTTGTTGCCGTGGGCTGGATTGGCCTGGCAATCACCGCCTTGAGCCTGCTGCCGGCAGGGCAGCTGGACGGGGGTCGCATTGTGCAGGCGGTGTACGGGCGGAAGACGGCGGCCCGCGCCACCTTCATCACCCTGATTGCCTTGGCGGTGGCGGCCATCAGCAACGTCTTGGCCCTCTACTGGGCGCTGCTGATCCTGTTCATCGCCCGCGAGCCAGAGCGTCCACCGCAGGATGAGATTACTGAAACCGACGGTCAGCGGGATGCTTTGGCATTGCTGGCCCTCTTTTTGATGGTCATGACCCTGTTGCCGATTGCTCCGGCCTTGGCGGGCTTTCTCAATTTCCCCAACGGCTGATGGGTTAGAGGCCCAGGATCCGCCGGCGAGAGGAGCTCACTGTGTCTGGACCGGGGAAAGGCTTTGGCCTAGGCAGAGCTGGAAAGGACAGAGGAGAGCACCTGCAGCGTCTGTTGGCCCAAGCCGTTCGCCATCACCAGGCAGGGCAATGGCCACAGGCTGTCTCACTTTACCAGCAGGTGCTGCAAGCCCAGCCCACCCACCCCGAGGCACTGCACCTCTTGGGGGTCTGTCGGCAGCAACAGGGATCCCTGGACGACGCGATTGCCCTGATCCGGCAGGCCCTTGCCCACCAGCCCTGGTTTCCCGACGCCCACTTTAATTTGGGAATTGTTCTCAAGCAGGGGGGGCCGGACGCGGAAGTTTTGTACCAGCTGGGGCTGGTGCTGCGGCAGCAGGAGGATTTGGAGGCGGCCCTTGTCCCCTTGGGACAGGCCCTGGAGCTGCAGCCGGACCTTTGCCGATGCTGCCTACACCTTGGCCATCCTGCTGCGGGATTGTGGCCGGGAGGAGGAAGCGGCGGAGCTGTTCTACCAACTCTGGCAAGCGGATCCCGCCGACTTGGCCGCTGCCCTGGGGTGGTGTGTGAGCCAGTTGCCCTTGCTGTACGCCTCGGCAGACCAAGTTCCCGTGGCCCGGGAGCGCTACCGCCAAGCCCTACAACAGGTAAAGGCCCGCTGGGAACAACTGCCGCGGGATCCCGAAACCCTGGAGCGAGCAGCTGCCGGGATCGGCTCCGTCCAACCCTTCTTTTTGCCCTACCAAGGCCAGAACGACCGCAATCTGCAGCAGCTCTACGGATCCTTGGTGAGGGACGTGATGGCGGCCCGCTATCCCCAGCCCTCCGTCCTCTGGCAGCGACATCCTGGCCGAGTGCGGGTGGGCATTGTCTCCGGCCTGTTTCGGGATCACTCCGTTTGGAAGATCTTGACTCGCGGCTGGGTAGAAGCCCTGGATCGTGCTCAAGTGGCCCTCTACGGCTTCCACACCTCTCCCGTTCACGATGAAATCACCCAATCCCTACCCCCCTATTTCGAGCGCTTTGTGGCCGGATCCCGCAGCTTGGAGGAATGGCAGACGGCCATTCGAGAAGCCCAGTTGGATGTGATCCTGTATCCCGAAGTGGGGATCGATCCCGTCTGCACCCCGTTGGCCGCCTTGCGTTTGGCCCCCGTGCAGGCCATGGCCTGGGGACATCCACAAACCTCTGGGCTACCCACCATCGATGTTTTCCTGAGCAGCGAGCTCATGGAGCCGCCGGACGGGGCCGGCCATTACACCGAGCAGCTCCTGCCCCTGCCTGGCATCGGCACCTACTATATTCCCCTAGAAGTTGACCCCGCCCCTGTGGACTGGCAAGCTTGGGGAGTGGATCCCGACAGGGTGCTTTACCTCTGCGCCCAATCCCTATTCAAGTACTTACCTCAGTACGACGAGGTGTTCCCCCGCATCGCCCGGGAAGTGGGGAAGTGTCAATTTCTATTTTTGCGGGGCCGCCTCTCCCAAGGGATCCGCGAGCGCTTTTGGCAGCGGCTGCGACGAGCCTTTCAGGCCTATGACCTAGCTGCCGAAGAGTATGTGGTGCTCCTACCGGAACTGATACATTCACGCTGAACTCTCCTGAACATGGTTCAGGAAAGAAGCGATCGCATCCTGCCTATCTCTGAGCAGGAAGGCGGTATCCCGCAAAGCCCTGAGGAATACCCCCCGAGCGCTTTCCCCCTTCACTTCCCGGCAACCGTTGCGGTGGACTCAAGGATCAGGGGGAAACTTGGTCTACTATATCCCTCTCAATGACTTTTGCCAAACCGCCTAAAGCTCAGTAAATTCAGCAAAGTTCAGGGTTTTGGGGGTTAGAGGCATGCTCTCGCCTGCAGAATATGCCGCCTACAACGCCCTGGGGGATATTTACCTGGATAGCCTCGGCTGGTCAGGGGGCAACACCACCCTGGAAGCCCTGCCCCACGGGCTGCCCATCGTCACCCTGCCGGGATCCCTGCTGCGGGGCCGCCACACCTACGCCATCCTGCAGCAGATGGGGATCCTGGATACCATCGCCCACACCCTCGATGAATACGTCCAGATTGCCAGTCAGTTGGGCTTGGATCCAGAGTGGCGAGAGCAAATGGGCCAGCAGGTGAAAGCACGTCAAGATCGCGTCTACCGGGATCCCGCGCCGATCCGCGCTCTGGAAGAGTGGTTGCGAAGCCTGAAGACCTGAGGGGGTAGTTTGGGTGAAAGGATAAACGGGCGAGTGTTGTCCTCTTGAAGGGATCCCGGACAGATGGCAGGATAGGCGGGGTTGTCTTGCCGGGCTTTGCCCATGTCTTCTGAGTCTGCTCCCGGTCAGTTCCCCAGGCCGGAAAACGCCCCCGACAACTTGCCCTCCCTTTCAACGCGCCTGAAAGAGATTGCCGTGGTATTCCTGCGGCTGGGATCCCTGGGTTTCGGCGGCCCCCAAGCCCACATCGCCATGCAACACGATGAGGCGGTGATCCGGCGGGGCTGGATGAGCCAGGAACAATTTACCGAAGGGGTGGGCCTATGTGAAATGTTGCCAGGGCCAGCTTCTACCCAGATGGGGATCTATGTCGGCTATGTGCGGGCAGGCTGGTTGGGGGCGGTGCTGGCGGGGATTTGCTTCATTGCCCCTGCTTTTGTGATCGAGGTGATTTTTTCTTGGCTTTACTTTCGCTTTCAGGGGGTGCCGCAGCTAGAGGGGATGTTTTTTGGGGTGGCCCCGGTGGTGATCGCCATTATCCTGGCCTTTTGCTGGAAACTGGGCCGTAAAGCTGTGAAGGATTGGAGCCGGGGGCTGATCGCGGTGGCGGCCTTTGCCCTGCTGCTGATTGGGGGGGTGAATATCCTGTTGCTGTTCGGGCTGGCGGCTCTGGTGGGGCTGCTGCTGTATGGGCCCAAAAAAGGCCCACTATCGGGGATCCCGATTTTACTCCCTTGGCCAGTATTGACGTTGGCCCAGACGGTAGTGGCCACGGTTCCACCGGAAACCCTTATCCTGAGCAGCTTTTGGGGTCTGGAGCGGATTGGTGCCTATTTCTGGCCTTTGACCTTGTTTTTCCTGAAAGTAGGCGGCGCCATCTTCGGGGGAGGGCTGGTGATCATCCCCTTCATCGCCGACGAGGTGGTGGATCAGTTGGGCTGGTTGACGCCGACAGAGTTCTTGGATGGGGTGGCCATTGGGCAATTTACTCCTGGCCCGGTGGTGCTGACGGCAGCCTTTATCGGCTACAAGGTGGCAGGGGTGCTGGGGGCCCTGACGGCAACAGTGGCCATCTTTGCCCCTTCTTTTGCCTTTATTTTGCTGGCAGCTCCGGTTCTGTTGCGCATACGGCACAATGCTTGGGTGAAGGGATCCCTGCAGGCAATTACCCCAACGGCCCTGGGGGCTGTTGCTGCGGCTACAGTGCCCTTGGCCCAAAATGCGCTGCTACAACAAACAACTCCCGCTTCGCTGGTGGCTTTGGGGATCGGGGTAGCGGCCTTCATTGCCTTGATGCGCTTTCGCCAGCCCACTTGGCTGTTGGTGTTGATGGGAGGGGGGGCGGGTTTGCTGGCCCGAGGTCTGCTGGCCTAAAGGTTTTGCTCCCTGGCCCTGCTTTCTCCTTGGGGGTGAGGGAATGACCCTGATTCAGCCTGATGGCCACGGCACTAACTGGCTTGGGCCAGCCCTTCCTCAGAGGGATCCCTGCCTTCCAGGCGACAAAACAGTTGCCGCATGAGCAGCTCCCGTTGGCCAAGAGACAGGTGAGGGGCAAGGGTGCCGGGAAAGTGGGGCATGGCGAGGGTGACACGATCCAACAGGTCGGCGCGGCGATGTCTCTGTTGAATAGCCCAAGCCCGTTCCAGAAGGTTTTGGGCTGCTTCTGGCGCTAATCCCGCTTGCTCCGATAACCACGCTGCCAGTTGTTCCAAATCGGGGTCGAAGCGCAGCCGGTACATGTAGATCAACATGCCGATCCCGATCACCAAGCCCAAGCCACTGGCTACATAGGCGGCTTTGATGGAAGTTCCCGGCAGATAGGCCACCGCCGACACGCGCAAGATTTCGTAAGGGATGCGAATCAAGCTGTAGCCGACCACATACGTCCAAACCCAAGTGCCATCTTTAAGCTTGGGGAATCGCCAGAACATCCCCATCAACAGAGCAAACAGGGCCAGATTGAGGATGCTCTCGTAGAAAAAGATCGGGTGGAAAAACTCAAACTGGCTGTATTCCGGCTCGCGAGCTTGGGGAGGAATGTACACCCGCAGCGGCCAAGGGCTGTCCGGGGGAATAGGGGCACCATAGGCCTCGGAATTGAAAAAGTTGCCCCAGCGCCCAATGGCTTGGCCCAAAATTAACCCAGGGGTGAGAACATCGGCATACTTCCAGCCGTGGATCCCGGTGGCGCGGCAATAGAAGTAGAGAGCCAGAGCACCGGCCAGCACCCCGCCATGGATGATGAGGCCCCCCTGCCAAATGGCGAAGGCCGAGAGGGGGCTATCTCTGAACTCTGACCAATGGGTGATGACGTAGTAGAGTCTGGCCCCCAGAAACCCAGACACCACCAGCCACAGGGCCAGTAGCTCCACCCGTTCGCCGGCTTTGCCGGGTTCTTTCTCCAAATGACGGGATTCGGCCAGTGCTTTGGTCAAGATCAAGCCGACCAACACGGCCACTGCCATCAATAGGCCATACCAGCGCAGGCCCAGCCCTCCCACCAGCGGGGTGCCAGGGGGAAAACGGAAGACAAATTCTCCAGGTGAGCTGAAGGTGAGACCCAACAGCCCTGCACTCCATAGGTTCATCAACAACACGCTCTGCACCCCAAAATCCCTCAATTCAACTAACCTCACAGGCAAGATTCCACTGGGGGGTTTTGGATCCCCATACCCCTACTCCCGCAGCACGTAGCCCACCCCACGCACGGTCTGGATGAGGCGCTTTTCCCCTTGGCCTTCGATCTTGAGGCGCAAATAGCGAATGTAGACCTCGATGATGTTGGAGTCGCCCATGTAGTCCAGCCCCCACACATGCTCCAAAATCTGCTGGCGGGTGAGCACCTGACGGGGGTGTTCCATCAAGTAGCGCAACAGGTCGTATTCTTTGGCCGTCAGCTCCACCTGTCGCTCTCCCCGGGTTACCTCCCGCGTTACGGGATCCAGAATCAGATCCATGAACACCAACTGGCCATCGCGGGATCGCTTTGGCTGCCGCAAATAGATCCGTATCCGAGACAGCAGCTCCTGAATGCTGAAGGGTTTGACCACGTAATCATCCGCCCCGGCATCCAACCCCGCTGCTCGATCCGACACCTCATCTCTGGCGGTCATCAGCACCACGGGCACGCGGTTGCCCGTTGAGCGCAGTCGCCGACAAATTTCCAAACCTGAGATGCCAGGCAACATCCAGTCCAACAGCACCAAGTCGGGGTTTTGGTCGCAGGCTGCCCTCAACCCGGCCATGCCATCGCTGGCTACGCTGACTCGATATCCCTCACAGGTCAGCTCCGTTTCCACAAAACGAGCCAGCTTAGCTTCATCTTCGATCACTAGAATGTGGGCAGAAGAGGGTTCAGGCTCTGGCATACGCTCTCTTGCTGAATCCAAGGAAGACGCCGAAAAACTTGCTCATTGCCCCCAAGCATATCTCAACCGTATGGATTGGCAGTCGAGATGACTGAATCCGTCCTAGCCTGCACCAACCTTGTGGAATTGCCTGGGGTTGATATCAGCAAGTGCTTTGAGTTATTCAAAAGGCATTCATGTACCTTATCACCATGAGTATCCTAAGCCATGACCCTCTCTCCTGTTCGGCTCACCCCGCCCCTACCTCCCATTCGATGGGAAAAACTGCCGGAAGACTTTCCCTTGCCGGATGAGCCTGTGGAAAGCACCTTACAGCCCCTTTTGGCTGCTGCTCTGCGTGAGGCATTGGAACTCGCTCAGAGGATCCCTGCCCAGGCTTTGATCGCCTCCAACTTTGGCCTTTGCAGCACTGTCGGGGACAAGGTGGTGGTGAAAGCCCCCGACTGGGTTTATGTGCCCGCAGTACAGCCGATTCCCGAAGGAGAGATCCGCCGCAGCTATACCCCACACTTAGAAGGGAATCCCCCGGCAATTGTGATGGAATTCATCTCCGAAACCGAGGGCGGCGAGTACTCCATCAATCCCCACTATCCCTATGGAAAATGGTATTTCTACGAGCGCATTTTGCAGGTGCCTGTCTATGTAATCTTTCATCCCAAAACCGGTGAGCTGGATGTCTACCGCCTGGAGAATGGCCGCTATACCCCTGTATCGGCGGATGAAAACCGTCGCTACTGGATCCCGGAGATTGGCTTGTTTTTGGGGGTGTGGCGGGGACAAAAAGCCGAGACCAAAGCCAACTGGTTGCGGTGGTGGACTGCCGATGGGAGTTTGCTGCTGTGGGGGAGTGAATATATAGAGCAGGAGCGGCAGCGGGCCGAACAGGAGCGGCAGCGGGCTGAACAGGAACGGCAACGGGCCGAGGCGGCAGAGGCAGCTCTCGAACAAGCCCGCTCGGAGCAACGACGCCTAGCGGCAAAGTTGCGGGAACTGGGGTTGGATCCTGATGCGGCAACCGACTATTGTTGACTATCTGTTGATATCCCCCCATTTCCCCAGTAGGTGCGCCCTCGCCAAGACCGGGGTCGGCTGAGGGCAGATAGGATTATCCGCAGAACGGCCAAGGGATCCGCCAGCGGAGAGATCCAAAACGTCCAGGGGGGGTCTTGATAGGAGCCGCGAATCCCCACGAGCACACCCAACCGTAGGGCAAGCAACCCCAAGTTCAGCCCCAACAGCAATTGCTCCGTCAGGGAGAGGGAAAGCCCTAAGCCGATCATGCCCAGTAAACCCACCGCCGCCAGCCCAGGGATCCCTTGGGTCAGGACGAGAAGCGCCATATCCCCCCACAACTGGGCCACAGGGGTGGCATCTTTCAAATCCAAAGACCGCCCCCACTCCCGCCAAGTTTCGCCAAAGGAAGTGTACATCCGCACCTGGAGCAGATGCCGACCATCCTCAAAGGCCACGTTGAAGCCCGCTGCCGCAATCTGCCGCACCAGGGTCACATCGTCACAAAATGAAGCCCGCGCCACTGTGTAGCCATTCATCGCTTCCAGCACCGACCGGCGCACCAGCATACATTGCCCATTGGCCATCGTCCGTTCTGGCAGGGTAGCCCTGTCTCCGGCTGCCCCATAGCGATAGATCAGGGTTACCAAAAGAGCCGGTTGCAGCCAGCCTTCCCCCCAGTGCTGCAAGATAAACTGCGGTGCCAGGGTGATCAGATCCAGACCTTGGGCCTGGGCAGTTTCCAGCAGGCGCTCCACCAATCCTGGCTGGGGACGGGTATCGGCATCAATGCCCAGGATCCACTCAGAGGCCGGATCCGACTGGAGAAATCCATAGTGCAAGGCCCAGGGGCGCCCCACCCATCCGTTGGGCAAGGGATCGTCGGTTACCAGACGGAAGCGCGGATCCCGCTCAGCCATCTGCAGCACTTTTTCGGGGGTGCCATCTTGAGAGCGGCTGTCCACCACCAGCACCTCCCGCAGGACGGAGCTCTGTTGGTGTAATCCTTCTAGGCAGGGATCGATGCGCTCGGCTTCGTTGAGGGTGGGCAACAACACGCTGACCAAGCCCGGCTGCAAAGGGATCCCAGGCTGACCGGGAGGCAGAGGGGAAGGGCGCCGCAAAGAGGGCAGCAGCCGCGCCAGCAGCACCGCCAGCATCGGCACTTGCATAACCAATAGACTCAGGGCGGCAGCATCTCCAGCCCAGGCAGGGATCCCGTTCATGCCAGTTCTAACCTGTAAGGGAAAAGTGTCCAAGAATGCTTGCAAGAGAAGCCCAGTGAGGACAAACTCATACTCATGGTGATTTAGCAATTCAAAATCAGTTTGGTTCCATCGTGCCTGTGCCCATTCCCCCTCAAACCTGCCGGGCTCTTCATGGATGTCTTCATCCAGCTCAGCCACAAGGGATCCCCTGTTACAGTTGTGAAATTGCACAGTGAAAGGCTCAACGCCGCGATTGCCCGCGAGGTACGGAAAGAGCTAAGCCAAATTCTCACCGAGAAACCGGGGCATTTCTTGTTGGATCTTAGTCAGGTTAGCCTGATCGACAGCATGGGGTTGTCGGTTCTGGTTTGGGCGCATCGCCATTGCCGCACTTTAGGCTATCAACTCAAGTTCTGCAGCCTGCAGGAGCAGGTCAAGCTGCTCTTCGCCATCGTCGGTTTGGATACCATTTACGAAATCTACCCCTCTGTAGAAAAGGCGCTTGAGTCTTTTCCGTAGCTCTTTCTATTGGGTCGACTCAGAACTGCCATGGTACCAACAGGATCCTACCAACCCCGGGATTAGCCCAGAGGTTGAAAACCCGCTCAGGGAGTGGGGTTATCGTTTTGCCTCTCGACCGTCTGGGGCCGGTTCACCTGAGCATAAATCTCTGCTTGCTGCTGGATTTGCTCCCGAACTTGGGGCGGGGCCAGCCGGGCTGCTTGCTCAAACAGCTCAGGCGCTTTTGCCCGTAGGTTTTCATCGGTGGCGGAGCTGAGGGCTATGGCTTTGCCCAACACGGGGGTGAAATCACTGGGATCTGCCGCAATCAACTTGTCGTAGAGGACTACAGCTTTCTCAGTCTGGTTGTTGCGGGCGTAGACAAAGGCCAAGCGCAAACGTACATCTTTATCTTCCGGCACTTCTTCAAGATGCTTCTCCAGCAGGGCAATGGCCTCAGAGGTGCGGCCCAGGGTTAGCTGCACATCCACCAACTGCTGCAGCACCTGGCCATCTTTGGGATCCCCCTCGTAAAGGATCTGGAGCTGTTCTAATGCCCCTTCAAAATCCCCCGTATCCTGCTGGATTTCGGCCAAAAAGGCTCGCAGTTGCCGATTTTCGGGCTCCAGTTCCACCAGCTTCTTCAGCGGCTCGATTGCCCCTTGCGGCTCGTTCAATTGCAGTTGGGTGTCGATCAACCCCCGCAGGGCAATGGGGTTATCCGGCTCCCGCTCCAGCACGACGCGATAGCCGTCTGCCTGGGCCCGCAGTTGCTCGGTTACCCGGCTGGCCTCTGGAGATTCGGAAGGCCCGAGGGCCTGGAATAGCGGGCCAAAGGAGAAGCCCAAGAAAGTTACCGTGCCCACCACCAGCAGCAAAATGTTGAGGAGCTTGCGGGCTGGGGATTCTTGGGGTTTGGACTGAGGCATAAAGGGCTCGCGCAGAAGACTCCTCTGTACTCTATCATCGGCGCCGGGGCAGGCTGCGGGGTGAGGTTACCCAATACCCAAAACTTTTGAAAACAGCATCCAAGGGGAGGGCAATGCCGTACTGAATTTAGGTAGTGCTGAATCTTTTTGCCACCCCTCACTCCCTCTTAACCATGCGGATCACCTGTTACCCCGACAACCTCACCTTGGAAGCCAATCCCCTGCTCACGGTTCTGGAAAATCTGCTCAAGGCGGGGGTGCGCCATGTCCATGCCTGTGGGGGCAATGCCGCCTGCTCCACCTGTCGCATCCTGATTTTGGAAGGCAGCCAAAACTGCCGCAGCATGACTCCTGCCGAGAAGAAGTTAGCTCAACGGCTAGACCTTCCTGTACATATTCGTCTGGCCTGTCAAACCCGCATCACTGGAGATGTCACCCTGCAACGGCTGGTGATCGATAAAGCAGATGTGGAAGTGGCCCAACATCAATTGCAGGCCCATTCGGTCGGCAGCCAAGTCACCGCCGCCATTCTCAGCGCTTCCCTGCGGGGGACGGCCAACTTCGACGAGGAGAACTTTCCCTACGATGTTGTCTACACCTTGGGTCGCTACTTCGCCCAAATGGGGGCCTTGGTGCAGCAATATGGGGGAGTACTGGCCAACCAGAGCGGGCTGAGAAGTCTGGCCTTGTTTGGCTTAAAACAACCCGAGCTGGCCGTACAGCAGGCACTGCAGGCGGGATTGGCGCTTGGACAGTCGGTGGCGGAGTTGAATAGGTCTCTGCGGCAACTCTCCTACCCCCAGGTTAAGCTCACCCTCGGGATCCACTACGGCCCAGTCCTTTTGCTGCCCCTCGATCCCCAAGATCCGCAGCGGTTGTCCGCCTTCGGGAAGTCGGTTCAGTTTGCCACCTGGCTGGAGTCGGTTGAGGATGTTTCGCAAGGGGGGGAACAGTCTGAGGAACAGAGCTCCCGGTTGCTCATCTCGGCAGCTGTGTATCGAGCCATGGAAGGGCAACTCCTGCAGGTGGAGCCTCTTTCGGTGAAACCCGTTCCCAACGCCAAACCCATCCGAGTCTACAGGGTGCATCCCAACCCCGTCAGCTTGCCGACTGGCGAGGAGCAAGCTCCAGAAGCAACCAAGCCTGAACCGCTTGGATGGCTGGAAGCGCTCCGGGAATGGCTACAGGCTTGGTCTCGTTTTTGAGGGATCCCTTTAGGCAAAAACGCCATCCCTTTGCTGAACTTGGGCCTGCAAATAGGGGATCCCCACCCGATGGCAGTAATCTCCAAAGCTCTCGCCAGGACGGCGCTCCTGCTTGTAGACCTGCAGGAGAACTCTCATGAGCGGCACGATCTGGCTGATGTGTACCCGATCCTGAAACACTTGCGCCAGGCGATCCCCCTGCGGGCTGGCTCCCAGCCAAATCTGGTAGTAGCCATCGGGGGCGGATCCCACCAATCCCAGCTCGGCCAGGTAGGGTCGGGCACAGCCGTTGGGGCAGCCGGTCATGCGCACCAAAAAGGGCGAATCCTGCAGATCCAGCTCCTGCAACAGCCGATCCAACTGGCGCACCAGCCCTGGCAAAGCTCGCTCCGACTCAGTAATAGCCAAGCCGCAAGTGGGCAGCGCCGGACAGGCCATCGACAGCCGCACCAGTTGAGGGATCTCTTCTTTGGAGAGCACCCCGTGGGACTTGAGGATCTGGTTGATGGCCTCCCGCTGCTGCTCTGCAATGTCGATGAAAAGTAAATCCTGAGTGGGGGTCAGCCGCACGTGCAGAGAAAAGGCTTCCACAATCCGGCGCAGCGCCGTTTTGAGCTGTCGCTCTGGGGTGTCCTGGATACGGCCATTTTCAATGGAGATGCCCAAAAACCAACGGCCATCCCCCTGCTCGTGCCAGCCTAGGTAGTCGTCGCTGTTGGGGACAAACTTGGGCATGCGCCGGAAGGGCAATAACTTCTCCCCCAGGTACTGCTCGACCACACGGCGAAACTTGCGGATCCCCCAGTCTCTCACCAAGTATTTCAACCGCGCCTGCTTGCGGTCGTGCCGGTTGCCGTAGTCTCGCTGCACGGCCAAAACCGCTTGGCAAACCCGATACACCGCCTCCGGAGGGGCAAAGCAGAGCTTCTGGGCCAGCAAGGGCTGGGTTTCTTCCTTGCCGTGAGTGCGTCCCATCCCGCCACCTACCACGATGTTGAAGCCCTTGAGGTTGCCCTTGCGGTCGGTGAGCACAATCAAGCCCAAGTCCTGGGAGTACACATCTACCGTGTTTTCCCCAGCTACGGTGATGGCGGTTTTAAACTTGCGGGGCAAATAGACGGGGCCATACAGGGGTTCTGGGCCCTCTAACCTCACCCCGTTGCCCACAAACTGCTCTGCTTCCCGCACTTCCTCATCCACCGGCGGGATGGGAATGGGCTCGCCATCCACCCAGATCTCGTAGTAGGCAGAGGTTTTTGGAGCCAACAGATCCGCCAGCTTGCGGGCATACTCTTGGGCATAGCGATAGGCAGGGCGATTTTTGTAGGGGGCAACCGGTGCCATCACGTTGCGGTTGACATCGCCGCAGGCGGCCAGGGTGGATCCCATCTGTTTGAGAATGCTGGCTATGGTGGCCTTGAGGTTTTTCTTGAGGATCCCATGCAACTGAAAGGTTTGCCGCGTTGTGGCTCGCAGGGTGCCATTGCCGTACTCATCGGCCAGCCGATCCAGGGTCAAATAAAGCTGCGGGGGCACGTGTCCCCCGGGGATGCGGGTGCGCAACATGATGGAATAGGCCCGCTCCAATCCTTCCTGCTTCCGTTGCTGCCGCAGATCCCGGTCATCCTGCTGGTAGGCGCCATGGAACTTGAGCACCTGCACCGCTGCTTCGCTGAAGTGGGTGGTGTCTTGGGCCAGCTCCTGCTGAAGGGGATCCCGTAGAAAGTGGCTGTCTGCCTTGATCTGCTCCACCTTGGAGCGCTTGGCCTCGGATGGGATCATGGGGGGCATTGGTGATCTCCGGTAAACCGGTCGGAATACTTGTGAATAACAGGCTATCACCTCCCTTGGGCGGCGTCCAGTTGGAAAAGTCAGCCTCCTATCCGGGTTTTGTCCCAAACCCGCAAAACTTGTTATTTGAGTCAGCTGGAGATGTCGGCGCTGCTAGCTGGCCAGGGCTAGGCGGGCACCATACTCCTGCACCGACCACAGTTGCCAGGCACAATTCCCCTGCAGCTCCAAAACCAGGTCGTGGTAGGCCAAGAGGGTGGGACGATGGCCGACGCTGATGTAGGTGGTGTTCAGGTGTTGCAGCTGCAGGTAGAGCAGTTTTTCGTTGGCCACATCCAGGGCGCTGGTGGCCTCGTCCAAGATGGCGTAGCGGGGCTGAGTGATCAAAATGCGGGCGAAGGCAAGGCGCTGCTGCTCCCCAAGGGAGAGGGTGCTGGCCCAATCTTTCTCCACATCAAAGCCGCCCACCCGCTCCGGCAAGTCCCCCAAGTTCACCTGGGCCAAGACTCGGATGAGATCTTCATCGGTGAGGTCTCGGCGGCGTTTGGGATAGAGCAGTTGATCCCGCAGGGATCCCAGCAGCATGTAGGGCTTCTGGGGCAAAAAGAGCATCTCCTGGGTATCTGGGCGGGCGATGGATCCCTTGCCGTTGGTCCATAGGCCGGCAATGGCCCGCAGCAGAGAGCTTTTGCCGCTGCCGCTAACACCGACAATCAGCAGCCGTTGGTCGGCTTCCAAGGCGAAGGAGAGATCCCGAACCAGGGTTCGTTCTGAATTGGGGGTGAGCAAAGTGACGTGGTGCAGCGCCAATTGCTGGGCAATGCGAGTTTGAATGTTGCTTTCCCGAGCGCTGGTGTGGCGCAGCGCCGGATCTTCCAGAGACTCGTGAAAGGAGCCTAAGCGGTTGATCCCGGCGGCAAAACTGGAAATGCTCTGGATCTGGTTGGCCACAATGGAGAGGGCGCTCAACACCTGGCTGAAGGCAATGGTGGCCTGGGTGATGGTGCCGAAGTCTCGCACGCCGCTGAAATAAAGGGGAGCCACGATGACATAGGGCACAATGCGGGTGAAATAGTTGTAGGCGTACTGGAAAATATCGATGATGGCCTGCCAGATGATCAGCAAGTTAAAATTGCGCAAGGCCGCACCAAAGCGATGCAAAATCTGCCTGAGTTCTTGATCCTCTCCCTGGTAAAAGGCGATGGACTCGGCGTTGTCGCGCACATGCACCAAGCTGTAGCGGAAATCGGCTTCATAGCGCAGTTGATCGAAGTTAATTTTAATCAGCTTGCGACCGGCCAAAATGGCGATGGCAGTACCGATAGTGGCATAGACCACCAGACCCAACGCCAACGGACGAGAAATGCCGTAGAGGATGCCGGTGAAGGCGTAGAGGGTGAGAATCGAGTCAAGGATGTCCAACAGGAAGGAAAGGGTGGTGCCGGTAAAGGAGCGGACATCCTCTGATATACGCTGGTCGGGGTTGTCGATTTCGGTGTTGGCGGTGTTGGAATCCAGCTCGTAGTAAGCCCGCTGATTGAAGTAGCGATCCAGAAAATGATCGGTCAGCCATTCTCGCCAAAACAGCCCTAGCTTGAGGCGAGTGTAGCGGTAGATCACCAAAATGGGAATAGCTGAGATAATCAGCACTCCATAAATAATCAAAAATTGCCAGAAAGTGGGCTCTTCTTTTTGCTGCAGAGCTGTGTCGATAAACCGAAAGATAAAGCTGATCATCACGTTCAGCCGGTTGACCGTCAGCGACAGAAACAGCAAAAAGGTGAGCAGCACCCACTGCAACCAGCGCTGGCGAAGCTGCCGCCACGCCGCCCCAAAACAAAGGCTGCTCAAAGCCAAGCTGATCGCGGCTACCCACAGCACTGGCGAGGACAAGTTTCTCTCCGTTTGGGCCACCAATCCGGCTGCCACATTGGTAAAAAACTCTGGGAACAGGGCCTGACCGACCAAAGTTACCCCAATCTCCACAAAGAACATCAGGGCAACCACAAACACCATGGCCGCTGCCAGCAAGCCCAAAAAGATCCAGCCCCCATAGCGTACTCTGGGGTAAAAGTAGGGCTGGGCCACCGTGATAAACCGATCCCACAGTTTGCGGTCAAAGTTAAATTGAGAGGCTTGGGATTCCATTGTTGTGGTCGGCGGAGAGAGCAAGATCGACATCTCCCAGGCTAGCAGGCCATGGGTGCCAATCTGTGTTCAATAGGAGCAAATTCCATTGGGGGTGGAACAGGTTCGGTGTCTCTTCAACCTTGCAACCGGTTTTGCCAAGCCGATTGGGCCGCCAGCCACACCGTCTGAACCGGCACGTGAAACTCCTGGGCGCGGGCCACACAGTCGCGAAACTCCGGCTGAGCGTTGACGATGCGGCCATGGTGGCGGGCTACCTTGATGTCTACCAGGCCGTAAGGGGTTTCCACCCGCTCAATGACCCGCTCCAGTAGGGTGCGCTGCTGTTGGAAGTGGCGAATGCCCAGGGTGGTGGTCTCCCGGAAGATGAGATCTTGACACTCCGGCACCCGATCCGGCGGACAGATGACGGTAAGCAGGATCCCCGGCCGCCCCTGTTTCATGGTGATCGGCTGGGTAAACACGTCCCAGGCCCCCAGGGCCAACAACTGCTCGCAGGTGTAGGCAATCACTTGGGGGTTGAGATCGTCGATTTGGGTTTGCAACACCGATACCGTTTCCGTTAGCTCTCCCCCATTGGCTTCCCCAATCCACAGACGAAGCACATTGGGAATGGGCAGCTCTTGGGCACCGGCCCCACGCCCCACTTTTTCCACCCGCATCGGCGGACAGGGGCCAAACTCTTCCGCCAACGCCACGGCCAAGGCTGCTCCTGTGGGGGTCACCAGCTCGGCTTCCACCCCGTTGCTGAACACCGGCACGCGGCCCATTTCCCACAGCTCGATCACCGCCGGCACCGGCACGGCCAATTTGCCATGCTCTGTGCTCACCCAGCCGCCCCCAACAGGATGGGGGGATGACAACACCCGCTCCACCTGCAGCCAATCCAGGCCAATGCAAGTGCCGACAATATCCACCAAAGCATCCACTGCCCCCACTTCGTGAAAGTGCACTTTTTCCACAGGCATCTGATGGACTTTTGCTTCCGCCTGCGCCAACTTTTCAAACACCGCCAAGCTGCGGGCCTTAATGGCTGGGGAAAGCTGGGATCCCGCGATCAAAGCCTGAATCTCTGCCCAATGCCGAGCAAGGGATCCCCCACTCTGGGATCCCAGCACCTCCACCACAGCTTGCAGAGCAGGCTGCCCACACCGCTGCACCCGGCTCACCTGCAGGCTATATTCCCCCTCGATGCCCAACGCCTGGAGCTGACGGTTGAGGTACTCCAAAGGCACCCCGCAATCCAGCAGGGCTCCTAGACACATATCGCCGGCAATGCCCGCCGCACAGTCGAAGTAGGCTATTTTCATGCTGGAGAACTGGGGGTAGCCGCTGCCGCCGGGATGGATGGGATCCCTCTTGATTGTAGGCAGCAACCGGCCTGGAAAAGGCGATGGGAGAAGAATCAAGCTTCTCCAGAGTCAGAAGATTCAGAAGATCGGGCAGCAGATTCCCGCCACTGTTGGATGATGTTGCCCAAATTGCGCCGAAACTCTCCAATGCCCAGCAGGGATCCGGGCTGGGGATCCCAGGAAGCTGAGAACACACCGTAGCTGATGCCCAAAAAACCAAGGCCAAACAAAGTTAGCGACTCCGCCAAGGTGAAGTAGGGGGGCAGAGCGACCACATGGTTGGTCAAGAGATAGTAATTCACAAAAAAGCTGCTCAGACCTAGCCCCGAAGGGATCCCAGAAAACACCAGAATCCGCCGCACCATCCGCCGGCTGACCTCAGGGGGAATCACGGCAACAGGCTCCTTCTTGGCCGGCTTCTTCTCCACCTCAACAGAGGCGGAGGGGGAGCGACGGCGAAAGGTTTTGGACTGGCGGCTGGATTTGCCCACGAAGACAGATCTCCGATAGCGTTTTGGATGGGCTGCCTACTTTTTCACCCGGATGTTCAGCCGTTCGGCCAGCTCCCGGAAGCGGTCAGGAGAATGCTTGGCGATGTAGTTGAGCAAACGCTTGCGACGACCGATCATCATCAGCAGGCCGCGGCGGGAGTTGAAATCCTTCGGGTTTCTCTGAAGGTGCTGAGAGAGCTGGTTGATGCGACTGGTGAGCAGAGCCACCTGAACCTCGGCAGAACCGGTGTCGGTGTCGTGCAGTCGATAGCTCTCAATGATCTGCTGCTTCTCTTGTTGCAATAAGGCCATAAGATCAAGGGACTGGATGCACTGCTTCAAGATAATAACATCGGCTTTTCCTCCCTCGCTATGGCCGAGGAGGGTTATGGAGAGAATGGGATATGACAACAACCTCTGGGGATCCTCCGGCACTGCCCGCTTTGCTGGAGCTGTTGAACTCACAAGACTTGGGAAATCGGCTGCGCGCTGTCAACAAAGCCAGAGAACTGCCTGGGCCAGAAGCCCTGACATTGCTGCAGCGAGCGATTCACGACGAGAATGCCCGCGTCCGTTATGCTGCCATCAGCCAGATGGGCACCCTGTCTGGCGTCGATCCGAACCTACTGTTGCCCATTTTGCAGCGCTCTTTGCGAGAGGATCCGGAGTTCGATGTGCGGGCTGCTGCCGCCGCTGCCCTGGGGGATCTCAAGCAGCCACAGGCCCTGGCCGATCTCCTGGAAGCTTATCGGCGAGAAACGGAGTGGCTGGTACGGTTTAGCATCATCGCTGCCCTGGGAGAGCTGGGGAACCCTGCCGCCTTCGACACTCTGGTGGAAGCTTTGCAGGACAAGAGCGAGCTGATCACCACAGCCGCTGCCGCTGCCTTGGGCGATCTGGGGGATCCGCGGGCCATCCCCTACCTGGATCCCCTCATTGATTCCGACGACTGGCAACTGCGCTACCGCGTCTGCATTGCCCTGGCCAAGTTGGGAACAGAAGCCGCTCGCGCCGGACTGACCCGGCTGGCCCAGGATTCCCAAGAACAGGTGGCCGTACATGCCCGGGCTGCCTTGGGATCCCTGTAGTTCCCTAGCTCATGGCATTGATGATGTAGTCAAAGTAAGGGGCGGCTTCAGCGGCTGCCGCCGGCTCCAACAAGCTGAGGGCAGCTTCCTTCAAAAAGACAATCGCATCGATCATGCCGGCGATGGGTACGTTGAGGGCATTGTACATTTCCCGCACCCCTATCAGGCCGATAGACTCAATCGGCTCTTTGCTGCCGGCAATAATGCCATAGGTCACCAGACGCAGATACCAGTCGTAATCTCGCAAACATTGGTTGTAGCGCTTGTCACCGTAGGCATTGCCACCGGGTTGCACGTACTCGGGCCGCTTGGCGAATAGCTGCTTCTGGGCCTGGTCAATGATGCGCTTTTTGTTTTCTGCTAACACCTGAGCGATTTGCAAGCGCCTCTCGCCGGTGGTCATGTAATTCCTGATGGCTTCCAGTTCGCTAACTGAGAGGTAACGCAGCTGGTCATCCGCGGTCTCGATGATCTGGTTGATCACGCTCACGGTAGGGATTCTCCTGTTTTCTAACTTGCTTTCAATTCGGTTCATCAATCCAGCAACCCATCCCCCCAGCCCAAGGTCGGCCCAAGAGATGAGCAGGTAGCTCGGCAAGCCAGCGCCGCCGGCTGCTCCCAGTTTAGGATAGGGCAAACCTTCCCTCAAGCACTTTGGCATGACTCCATCTCGAGACTGGCCCTAGATCCGGCCTCGCAGCCATTGGGCCATCTCATTGCGGCGCGGGGCAGCCTCCAGACACACCTCTTCGGTAATCCGCCCCTCTTGGTAAAGCCTAAACAGGGATTGATTCATGGTACACATGCCCTCATAGGAGCCGTCGGCGATCAGCTCCTCAATTTCATCCACCGCCCCCCGCTTGATGTAGTCCCGAATGGCATCGGTGTTGCGCATGATCTCGTGGGCCGCAGCTCGCTTGCCATCGGTGGTGCGCACCAGGGTTTGAGCGATGATCGCCACCAGGGTTTCTGCCAGCTGCAGACGCATCGGCTCCTGTTCTTCCGGCTTGTAAATCCCCAGCAGACGCTCGATGGTGCGGACGGCGCTGTTGGTGTGCAGGGTTCCAAAGACCAAGTGGCCCGTCTGGCCGGCCTTCAGGGCAATATCCACTGTCTCTCGATCCCGCATCTCCCCAATCAGGATGATGTCCGGATCTTCCCGCAGCGAGGCTTTCAGGGCATTGGCAAACTCCAGGGTGTGGATCCCGACCTCCCGCTGCCGCACCATTGATTTCTTGCTCTGGTGGACAAATTCGATGGGATCCTCGATGGAAATGATGTGTTTGGGAAAGTTGGAGTTGATGTAGTCCACCATCGCCGCCAAGGTCGTGGACTTACCGGAGCCGGTGGGGCCGGTCACCAAAACCAAGCCTTTGTGCTCTTCGGCAATGCGCTTCAAGACTTCCGGCGCCCGCAACTGCTCCAGCGTCAAAATTTTCAACGGGATCAGACGCATCACCATAGCCGGGCCAAGAAGGGAAACAAAGCAGTTGACCCGACACCGCACCAAACCCTCGTACTGGATGGCAGTATCCAGTTCCAAACATTCCTCAAACTGGCGAATTTGGCTCTCCGGCAGGCTTTCCCGCAGCCAGCCATAGAACATCTCGGTGGTGGTGACCGGGTAGTTGGTCAAAAGCATTTGCCCCCGATCCCGAAAGCGAGGCACTTCCCCCACCCCCAAATGAATATCTGAGTAGCCTTTGTCATAGGCTTCCTGCACCAGTTGGCGCAGGGTCAGGCCCGCAGGAGCAGCTGGAGCCACCGGGATCCGACCGGCAGCCGTTGGGCGGGCTGGTGGCGCAAAAGGCGGAGCGGCAGGATTGGGGACAGGTGGCGGCACTGGAGGCCGAGCAGCAGCAGCCGGAGCCGGAGTGGGCGGGGGCATTCGAGGGGGAGCGACAGGATCGGGCACAGGCACAGGCACCTGAGGGGGAGCGACAGCCACACCAGGCGGAATGGGCCGACCCAGAATGGGGTTGGGGGGGTTTTTGGCATTGGCAGGCCGGGATCCCATCCCTTGGGAAGCTGAACCCAGCACCGGATCCAGTTGCGTTGGGGGCTCCACCGGGGGCACCGGAGCAGCCGGACGAGGCGGACGCTGCATGACCGGCGGAGCCGGGGGCTGCCAATTGGAGTCCAAATCGGTGGGAAACTGGTTTTCGGGGCTGACCTCGCTCATGACAAGCCTCGCTTCTGGCAGGGTTTGAGTCAATCTTAGGCTAGTATTCCCAGCCTGAGCAGAGGGTTAACTCAACCCAACCACCGGCAAAGCTCCGGGAAGCTCCCTAAAAATTGGACGGATGGCGAATAAGACTCAAAAACTCCTCACGGGTACGGGGATCCTCCTGAAACACCCCCACCATCGAGCTGGTGACCGTCCAGGAGCCGGCCTTTTGTACCCCCCGCATCACCATGCACATGTGGGTAGCCTCGATAACCACCCCCACCCCGTAGGGATCCAGCACCTCCATCAAGGCCTCAGCAATTTGCCGTGTCAGGCGTTCCTGAACCTGCAGGCGGCGGGAGTACATCTCGACGATACGGGCAATTTTGCTTAGGCCCACCACCTTTTGCCTGGGGATGTAGGCCACATGGGCTTTGCCGATAAAGGGCAGCAGATGGTGCTCGCACAGGCTAAACAGAGACACATCCCGCAACAGCACCATCTCGTCATGGCCCTCATCAAAGATGGCACTGTTCAGTAGCTCCTCCAAAGACTGCCGATACCCACTGGTCAAAAACTTCAAAGCCGCAACCACTCGTTCCGGGGTTTTTCGCAGCCCCTCCCGTTGGGGATCCTCCCCGATCCCCCGCAGCAGCGTCTCCACCGCCGCCACCATAGCCGGATCTGAGACATCCGAGCTACCCAATTCTTCTTCCGCAAAAGTGGCTCGATCTCGAATCACCCGAGACTTGAAATGGGCTTTGTCATCCATTCGAGATTGCGAGCCAGATCCGGGTTTCGCAAGGGTCATAGCAGGATATTCCTTGGTTAACGAAAGGCTAAGAGAACTCGGTGCATGCAACTCAGCTCAGGTGGCATCCAGTCAAAGGCTGCGATAGCCAAAACCCTCCCAAGTCACGGGCAACCCCAAACCAGCCAGGTCTAAAAGGCTCCCACCGCAGGCATGAAGGTGAGATCTTCCACCACCGCACCTGTGGGCAACCGAACAATATAGGTAATCAAATCGGCTACCCATTCCGGCGAGAGCATTTTGGAACGGTCGAAGTTGACCCCTACCGTGCCCGTATCCCAGAGGGACGTGTCCACGGCGCCAGGGCACAGGCTGGTGACCCGAATGCCATGCTGTCGTTCCTCTTCGGCCAAAGCTTGAGAAAAGCCCATTAGGCCGAACTTGCTGGCACAGTAAGCTCCCCAGTTGGGAAAAGCTCGCTTGCCCGCAATCGAGATGACGTTGACAATCGTGCCGCAGCGCTGCCGGCGCATTCCGGGAAGTACGGCTTGGGCACACAGAAAAGCCGCCGTCAAGTTCAAGTCGATCACTCGCTGCCAATCCGACAAGGGTAAGGTGGCCAAAGGGCCAACGTGGGCCATGCCCGCATTATTGACCAAGACATCGCAGACGCCAAATCGATCCAGGAGAGCCTGCAACTGCTGGGGCAGAGCTGCTAAGTCGGCCAAGTCCATGGGAAAAACCGCTGCCTTGCCGCCCTGGGCTTGGATTTGGGCTTGCACCGCCAGCAGATCAGGTTGGGAACGGGCCACCAGAGCCACCGCTATCCCTTGTCGGGCTAGGGCTAGGGCTACAGCTCTGCCGATCCCTCGACTGGCCCCTGTAATCAGAGCACGTTCGGGAAACTTTGTCTCAAAACTCATTTACAACAAGCCTCTGGAGTGCGCCACACAAGCAAGCGCCGCCCAGGCCTGAGAAACTTCGTTAACTAAGTTTAACACTGATTTTCCGCTGCTTCGCTTGGAATCAGGGCGAGGCGTAGAAACCTTATTCTGTCCTGCTCAAGATCTGGCTGCTGGCTGTTGGATCTCGATCCGGTTGGACGGGATCCGGGGACATGGTAGTGTGGTAAAAATGGTGAAAATCTTTTGCAACAAAAACCGTCATGGCTGAGTTCTTGTTTTCTCCAAGTCCCACTGCCGCGCGGGAGGATCCCTCCTACATCCTTCAGCTTGAGGGCATCAGCAAGGGGTTTCCCGGCCAGCGGCAGTTGGTTTTGCGGGAAGTCGAGTTTCGCCTGCCCCAAGGAGACATCCTCAGCATTGTGGGCCCATCAGGTTGTGGGAAAACCACCTTATTGCGCACCATTGCCGGATTTGAGCAGCCGGATAGCGGGCGGATCCTGCTGGGGGGGCAGGTTGTGGCTGGGGAGGGGCAGTGGATCCCACCGGAGCGACGGGGAGTGGGGCTGGTGTTTCAGGATTTTGCCCTGTTTCCCCACTTGAACGTGTTGGCCAATGTGATGTTTGGCCTCCGACCCACTACCCCGTTTGCGTCGGCGGCAGGGGGTGGCAATCGCTCCCCCTCAACTGAGTTGCGAGCTGAGTTGCGAGGCGCTGCCCAACAGGCGCGGGAACGCGCTTACGAGGTGTTGCGGTTGGTGGGCCTGGAAGACTACACCCATCGTTATCCCCACGAGCTTTCGGGCGGGCAGCAGCAGCGGGTGGCTTTGGCGCGGGCTTTGGCCCCCAGGCCTAGCTTGATCCTGTTGGATGAGCCGCTGAGCAATTTGGATGTGCAGGTGCGCTACTACCTGCGGGAAGAAATCCGCAAAATCCTCAAGCAAACCCAGACCTCGGCCATTTTTGTCACCCACGACCAAGAGGAGGCTCTCTGCCTCTCCGACTGGGTGGCGGTGATGCGGGAAGGCCGTATTGAGCAATGGGGATCCCCGGAGGAGGTTTACCGGGAGCCGGCTACTCGCTTCGTGGCAGAGTTTGTTACCCAGGCCAACTTTCTGCGCTGTGAGCGGCGGGAGTTGGGTTGGCAGGCTGAAGAGCTGCTGCACATCCCATTCCAGGCTTTGAGGGATCAGCCCGACCCCAGCTTGCGCTGCGCAGAGTTGATGGTTCGACAGGAGGAGTTGCATTTGCATCCTGATCCTCAGGGCGGCATTGTCATTCGGGATCGACAGTTTTTGGGGCGAGAGTACCGCTATTCCCTGATCACAGCAGCCGGCAAAGAATTGCACGCCCTAGCCCGGGAAGCCCTGCCTGTGGGCGCGCGGGTTCACATTGCTGTTGGGCAAGGTCGGCTGTTCCCCCTCGCTGAGGGGTCCTCCGTGGCTGAAAAAGAGCCAAATCGCGCAAAAAGTAAAAGTGTTGCCTGAGTCGGGGTTCTTTTGCACACCTTTAGCAACCCATCTTCCCCGCGACACGAAAGCCTTCGCCCCAGATAGGGCTTAGACTGGCAAGACGGTGGTCCAGGCTGGTAGCTCCCTCTGGAGGGACAAACTGGGTAGGCTGTTGGTGGAGGATTCAGTGCCAAGCTATGCAGGGATCCCGCATCGTGGCAGGCCCATCGGAGAACCGGATCGCCATGGCGGAGTTCCGGGTGGGCGTGGATGCGGTCATTTTCTCCATCGACACTGAGCAGAATCGCCTTCTGGTGCTGCTGGTGCGGCGGCGGGAGGATCCCTTCCGCGGTTGCTGGGCCCTGCCAGGAACACTGGTGCGGCGCTCAGAATCCCTAGAAGCAGCGGCCTACCGCATCTTGGCGGAGAAAATTCGTGTTAAAAACCTCTATCTGGAGCAGCTCTACACCTTCGGGGGGCCGGAGCGGGATCCCCGCGAGGCCGAGGATGGCTATGGAGTGCGCTACCTGTCGGTCAGCTACTTTGCCCTGGTGCGGTTCCAGGATGCTGAATTGCTGGCAGACGGAGTGGAGGGCATTGCCTGGTATCCCGCCGACCAAATTCCCTCTTTAGCCTTTGACCACGAAGAGATTTGCCGCTATGCCCGCCGTCGCCTCTGCGCCAAGTTGGAGTACAGCCCGATTGCCTTTGACATTTTGCCCGCCACCTTCACGCTAGGGGAGGTCTATCAGCTCTACGGCACCGTTTTGGGCGAGGGGTTCTCCGACTACTCCAATTTTCGCGCCCGCCTACTGAAACTGGGTATCTTGCAAGATACCGGCCAGAAAAGTTCCCAAGGAACAGGCAGACCGGCAACCCTCTACCGTTTTGATGCGGCTGCTTTCGAGAAAATCCGTCATAAGCCAATGGTATTTGTCTAAGGGATCCCAGCTCACCAATGCTAATCCGGCCAGTCCAGCCAGATCGTTAACGTTCTCCCCAGGGCTAAAGCCGGGGGATTTTTTCCATCGCTCCACGCTCCTCGCGCTTCGTTGCAATGGGCTACACGAGGGCCTATATCCTCGTGGGGGACGCCATCTCCTCAACTACTGAGATGCCAAAACACCCCAGATACTTCTACTTCACCTTTAACGCTGCACCCTTCCATAAGCGGGTGGAGCATGACTCTAGTCAATAATAAGCTCAACTATACTGAAAATAATGTATAATATGTTCAGTACGGATTACTACCAGTTGATCTTTCTGTTT
>NZ_JBSSBR010000028.1:0-40324 GCF_054059035.1 Thermostichus sp. MS-CIW-36 | reverse complement strand
TTTGCGGGATACCGCCTTCCTGCTCAGAGATAGGCAGGATGCGATCGCTTCTTTCCTGAACCATGTTCAGGAGAGTTCAGCGTGAATGTATCAGACAGGCAACTGCCCTTGAAAAGGCTTGAATGAGAACTACAGCCATCACTTGCTCTCGCCCGCCGCAGCTTAATTTTCCTCCCCAGCGCTGGCTGTGGAGTTGCTTCGGGGCCATGGCCATAACAGCTCTCACGGCTGTTGCAGCTTGGGCCCGGCCTGTGTTGGAAGTACGCATGACCCTGGGTTTGCCCATCAGCCCCAACTACTGGTACGTGGTGGCCCTCAGCCGGGCCGGTAGCCCCGGTCCCACCGCCAACTTGGTGGATCCCAACGTCCGTGTGGGGCTCAACGAGTACACCTTTGTGCGGGACTGGGATTACCTCATTCGGGTTACCCCCCTCAACGAAGAGTCAGTCTTGCAGGCCACCATCCAGCGATTTGGAGAGCCGGAACGGGAGTTTGCCGTCGGCTTTAACCAGGTACGGGTTAATCGCCTTACCCGTGACCGCGATACCCTCAATTTCCAGATCGATATATCCGAGCTGCAGGGCCTTGATGGGCGGGATCAAGATATTCAGGTGGCTCTGCTCACCGCTCGCGCCCCCTTCCGCGTAGCCCCTGAAGAGACCAATCTGGCCATTGATGCCACCCAGGGGGATCTGCCCAATTTCTATCGCCTCAGCCTGTCCAATCAGCGGCAGGTGGTTGTGGACGACCCCCAGCGACAAGAGACGGTGCGCCGCAGCCGCGAATTGATCCAACAAAGTGGCTCCGGAGCTGCCCTCACTCGCGACCTTATCGAGGGCGGGGCTTTGGAGATTTTGGCCGCCAACATCCTCACCTTCGAGCTGCGCCTGGTGGATCGCTAGAGAGGGATCTCTTCCCATCTGACATCTGCCCAAGACCGTTCTTGCAGCCCGGCAGAGCCTCAATCCCTCAATAGTCGTTCCAAGTTGCCGTGAACCGGCCCATTGGCTTCCCTCTACCCTTGGGAGAAAGGCTCGGGGATCTCAAGCGATTGGAAAAACTCCTTCTCCTGGAACGGGTGCAGGATCCAACATCACAGGTGCAGGATCCAACATCACAAACAAAAACGACTCCAGCCCTGCCAGGTAGGTGAGCACCTCCTCCTGGGCCGCTTCCAGCTCTAACTTGTTGACCTGGGCCGCTTGCTCAATCAAGGCTTTCACTGCCGTTGGCCCCTGCAACAGGGATCCCAGCCAGGCCATCTGAGGAGCTGGAATGGTTAGGCCTCCATAGCTAGCCCCCGGCCAATTCATGGCAAACTCTAGCTTCTTCTCGTAGGCTTTGGCGAAGTTTTGGCGAAATTCGACGTTGTCGGTCAGGATGGGGTTAAGCTGCACCCTGCCCCCCAGCCAATCGGCGTCGCTCCAGGGCAAGACCAAGGAAGAGCCGGGGTGTTCCGCCCAAAAGTCAATGAGGCGATGGTTGGGGTAGATCAGCTCATAAAAGTGATTTTGATCTGCAGGCGAGAGCTTGTCCAACTCAGCTTGCAGCCAGGGGGGCATGGCCCTCTCTTTGAACAAAATTGCAGGATCCCAGTCGGCATAGTCCACCAGACAAACCAGGCCCAGCTCAGCTTCCTCGAGCATGCGCATCAGGTCGGGGATCAGGAAGCCCTTGTCTCCTGGCAAGAGGTAGTTGGCCCGGATGTTGGTGTCGTCTTTGTAGATCTCAGGGTTCCAGCGCAGGGCTGCCCGCATTTCGTCCGAGGCCAAACTGGCCATGAATTCCCGTACCCGCTGACAGGCGTCAGGAGTGGGTAGATCAAACAGCCCCAGCAGCCGAAACGCCTCTTGTAGGCGAAAGATCACCTCCCGCTGGTAGGCGTGGTGCAGGTTGGCCCGCAGGATCCCGTCAGGTTTGAGAACCCGCTTGAGGGCTTTTAGCCCCGCCACCGGATCGTCCAGCAGATAGAGCACATCGTTGAGGCTGATGAAATCAAATTCCAGCCCCAACTGTTCGATGTCCAATAGGTTGAGAACATACAACTCCACCTCCCCGAAACCGTGGTAGCGCAAGCGTCGCTCCGTCACCCGTACCGACTCTGCCGACAGGTCGCACACCACCAGCCGCGCCCCCGGATTGGCCTCCGCCAAGATCAACGTTTCCCAGCCCGAGCCGCAGCCAGCATTCAAAATGAGAGCGCCTTCGCTGGGCACAATGGCGCGGGTGCGGGCGTATTGGGCGGTGGTCAAACTTAGGCGGTACAACCCGTCAATGGCGTTGCGGCCCGAGGCCTCAATCGCCACATTGGGGTAGGGCAATTCTTCGTACAGTTGCCGCAGAGATTCTGTCGAGCTGCTGGCCATGGGATCCGCTGCAGGAAGCTGCCCTTTATGCTACCCGGCATCCCTTCCCCGCAGGAATGCCTCTAAGGCAGCAGCCAGGGTTTCATTCCCCTTCAGATCCAATCCATCCGGCCTCTGGGGTGGGTGGGCGGGATCCCGCAAAAAGTCCCAGGATCCTTGAAAAAACTCCTCTGGCGAGAGAATGCGATGCCAGCCATAGCGCCGCAAACCCTCAACCAGCAACGGTGACTCAGCAAACCCAGAGCGGACGACACAGGCCATGGACGTGCGGCTGCGCAGGGCCTCCGCCAAAGTGCCATAGCCCGGCTTGGACACCACCCAGCGGCAGAGGGGCATCACATCCACCGGTCGCCACACCCGCCCATCCAAAACCCGCAAGTTGGGCAAGGGGGGAGCCTCCCGATCAAACGTGAGAAACTGCCAGTCGGGAAAATCTTGGAGCCGCTCGTAAGGAAACCCCCGTACCCCTAGCCCGCCAAAGGTGAACAAAGCCCTGGGTTGATCCGGGTGTAACCCCAACTGGGCGGCGACCTCTTCTGGTGGGTAGCGGGGATCCGATCCCGTCAGCCCCACCTCCTGCTGATGCGGGAAGGCGCTAGTGCTCCGCACCGCTGACGCGACCATGCTCTCGCTAAAGGGCAGGCGAAACAGAAGGTCACATTGCCCATAGAGCTCCCGAACCCAGGCCACAAACGGTTGAAACTCAGGGCCGTATTCTTGGTAGATGAAATCCCAGCCAAAATTACTGGCCATCCAGCAAGGGATCCCAGCAGCCTGGGCAATCGCCGCAGCAATGGGCGGCACATCCGCCAACACCAAAGGCACCCCCTGGGCTCGAATGAAATCCGCTTCTTCTCGAACAAGCTCCGCAGCGCTGGCTTTAAACGCCTTGAGGGCAGCCAACGTAGCCGGCAGATCCGCTTGCAGCCCATCCGGCTGCACCACCCCCACATCCAACGCCCGCGGCCGATGGAGAAACTTCCCCTCCACGTAACGCTCCAGGAGCCAGCGGGGAGCCGGCGTAACAAAGATGGGCAGAACATGGGGATCCCGCCGCAGCAAAGCATTCACGACCGCCGCCAGACGGGTAACGTGCCCAAACCCGTGAGCTGTTGCCGCCACATACAGAGGAACGGGATTCATCGCGACCACCTCAAGACAGAACAGGATCTGCGGGGGGCTTTTCCCTATGGGATCCCCACAGGTTACTCGCCAAGATCAAGCCCAGGCCCACCACAGATCCCAGCGCAATCCTCTCGCCCAACAGCACCGCAATCAACCCCAACGACAAAAAGGGCGTCACATACACCCAGTTGGCCAGGGATCCCCGATGGCCCGCCAACTCCAGAGCCCGCAGCCAAAATACAAAAGTCAGGCCCATCTCCGCCAGACCAATGTAAGCCGCCCAACCCAGCCCCGCAACTGTCCAAGAGACCTCCTGAAACGGCAGCAGTAGCAGGCCATAGAGGCTGCCGAAGAGAAACCCCATAAACAGCTTCAGCACCGCATCTCGCCCATCCCGCACATTGAGCAGCCAGTAGAGCGCCCAGATTCCAGAGCTGCCCACCGCCAGCAAGACCCCCCAGGGATCCTCCACCTGCAAGGTGCCCCAGGATCCCCCCGTAGCCACCAGCACCACCCCCAGCAGGCTCACCCCCAAGGCCAACACCAGCCGCCAACGGAAGCGCTCTCCCAGCAGCGGCACCGCCAGAAGAGCCAGCACCAGCGGCCAAGTGTAATTCAGAGCCATCGCCGCCTGAGCCGACAGGCGGTCATAAGCCTGGAACAACACCCCATAGTAGCCAAGGGGGTTGAGCAGCCCCTGAAGAGCCGATAGGCGGACTTGGGATCCCTTCTGCTTGCCGAGGAACCCTGCCCGCCCTGTAACCACCAAAACGATCCCCAGGATCAAGCAAGAGCTCAATGCCGAAAAAATCAGCAAGACCGTCGGCGACAGGTGCTGCAACCCAAACTTAAAAGCGCTGGCAGCCGTAGCCCAGCCCAAGATGGCCGCCGCCAGGTAAGCATATGCTCGCCAGGGATCCCTAGGCATCAAAAGCTGTCGAGATTGCTGTCCTCTGGCTTCGACTTAGCTCCGGTGGGAAGGCCCAGCCGCGGTGCCACCACCCAGGCGTAGAGCAGGTAGCCCAACCCCGCCACCACCGCCCACCTGAGAACAGTGCCGAAAACCCGGAAGAACAGCCCGACCAGAAGAATACAGCCCAGAATGGCGAAGACCGTCACCAGTGGACGCCCCCAAGTCTCAACCCAAGCTCGAACGGCACTTTTCCCCCGAGACGCAACGGATGTTCCTGGATCCCCAGAGGCCGCCGCCGCTTGCTCCAGTTCACGCTCAAGCTGTTTCAGCCGTTCTTGTTCTGAGAAAGAGAGATCGGACATAGAGAGCAGTCTCCAGCGGTGTCACCTCCATCTTACGAGCTGCTCCCGAAGATGGGCAGACTAAGCCCGCGCCGAAGGGATCTCCTGAACCATAGCCCGGAACACATCCAAAGCCGGGCCAGGGCGACGGTTAGGACGCGGAGCCGAGATCTCATTGGGCACAAAAGGCTTCTCCACCACCACCTTGGGCTTGTTGGCAGGAGCAGTTGCTGTAGCCGCAGGAGCAGAGCTGGGAGAAGCTGGTGCAGGACGAAAAGGCCCGGTAACAAAATCCACCAAGCCGCCGAAGAGAATGCCGAAGAAGGAGAACAGGCCGCCGAAAAGCTTTTTGAGGATACCCATAGCTAATTGCAAAGAGATGAGGTGAGAACTTGTCGATGTTGAGAACTTGTCGATGTTATGTCGATGTTGTGAAGTTATACAACTCGACCTTCATTATTGTTAAAAGGTAGCCTCTTGGCCATGAGTAAATATGCTCTTTTTCTCAGGGATCCCCCACCCGCCTGCCCTCGGCGTCAAATCGCTGTAGGGGTAGGGTCAACTCCAGCTCTTGCAGCTCCAAAGGTTGAGAGACCCCCCTGCCGCGCCCCAAAGCAAAGCCATCCGCCGCTGCCGGGTTCACGTCATAGCCGATATCTGCCATTGCTTCGATGGTGAGAATGCTTAAGGGGTTGGCTACCCCCCGGTCGATGCGGCTGGTCATCAGCTCGCGGCCCAAGACATTCTCCCGCCAATGGGAATCTCGGGATCCCTCCCCAAACTCGTTTTCTAAAGGAACAGAGGGCGCGTTTCCTCCCAGCCTAGTGAAGGCGCTGACCGCCCTGGGGCCGATGAAGCGGGGATCGTAGCCAGGGGGCGTAGGCTGATCCCACCTCACCAAGCCCACCGTTAGCCCCTTGGGATCCCAGACGCTGGGCAAAAAGCCCAAGGCATGGCCCAACTCGTGCAGGGCGGTAATGGGCAGATCCCCTCGTTCTTCCAGGGCAGATAGATTTTGACTGTTGAACAGAACTACGGAGTAGAAAGGCAGACCGTTAGAGGCCCGCACAAAACAGGGAGCAGCTCCCCCCAAAATTCGCTCGTTGCCGAGGTTTCTGGCCCGCACCTCCACCAGCAGATCGTCGATGGGGAAATTGAGTGGCGTGCTGGGAAACCCTCGATCGCATTCGTCGGCCCGAATGGTGGTGGGGGGCAGATCCGGCTGGTCACCAACGATGATCTGTTGCCAGCGCAGAGCGGCATTGCGGACGATCGACTGCTGGGTGGGGGTGAGACTGTTGTCGGGAAAGCGAACGTCAATGGTGAACTGGGAAGCAGGCGCAGTCGTTGGCGAGGGCAAAGGGGCAGGAATGACAGTCGGAGTAGGGGTGAGAACAACAGTTGGAGTAGAAGTGGGAATGACGGTTGGAATGGGAGTGGGAATGACACTCACAGAAGAGGAGCTACCACTTCCCCCGCAGGCCTTGAGCGCCAGTACCAGAAGCACAGCCACCAGGGATCCAAGCAGGCGCAGGCCCCACACTCTGCCCAAAAGCAGTCGCTGCCCCGAAAAAACCTTCACACCACCCCCAAACGCAAAGAGCCTCACGGCCCAGTTGGATCATACCGGTCGCGACCCTCCTCCTGAGCATGATTTGCGTCACACCGCACCGGCCAACTTCAAGGCTGGGAAGAGGTGGGTTTGGAGGTCTATATCTTCAGGTCGGAAGCCCTCAATCTAACAATCCAAAGAGTCAGAAGATCCTTCTTCTTCTATGCCCCAGCCCGCAGCCAAAACATCCACCGCTGCCCGCAGCGCCTGGTTATCCCCCAAGAGCTCCTCGGGATCCGAGCGCGGCTCCACCAGGGGAACCAAGCGCAGAATACGTCCGTCCTGAACCAAGTCGATAACCACGCCCGGCTGCTCCTTGCCCAGGTTGGCAATCTCTTCTTCGGAAGCGGGATCCCGCAGACAGGCATAATCAAAGCTGTTCACATTTAAGTAGAGGCTACGGTTTACCACCAGTGTGGCAGCAGTGGGATCCTGAAAAACATCCACCACGCAGCCTTCCCCCTGCTTCCGTACCGAGCCATCGACGATATCAAAGTAGCGAACACGGGCCAAATCGGATAGCAGTCGGTAAATATCCCGCTTGTTCACCAAAGTTCCCGTATTCACAATACAGGGGGCACAGGGATGAGTGTCTGTCATAGAGCAGTCGGTCTCGAAAGGTCAATAGATTGAGAGCAAGCAAAGGAAAGCAAAATCAATAGTGTCTGCAAACCATCTCCAGAAACATCAATCCTCGGCAATTCTAGGCGCGGTTATAGCTGACAAGCAACAGAGACCCCAACTTAATCCCTAACTTCACAAAAACTTTAATCGGCTAAAGAGGGAAGAAGTAGCCTGCCCTGCTTTATCCAGTTAACCCAGTGCAACAACAGAACAACTCCCTCCATTTCGCTTACCCAGCGCTCAAACTGCTCTTGGGGAAAACTCAGTCATAACTTTGCTTTTATCGACTCTATCACAGCCTTCCCGAAAAGGGCACAGGTCACTACTAATCACTACTAAGGTGCAATCTCCAGGCAAAGGCAACAGAGGTTTGGCAGGGTTTTACCTACATCTTGTGGGAAGGTGAATAGCCGAGCGGCTTTAGACTCTAGATATCGCAGATGGGCCCCGAACAGATCATCTTCGGTTCAAACCTCTCCCCTTGTCCCCCTAGGAAGGATAGCATAGGGTACCAAGCCCGCTGCCTAGAAATAGCGTTGACTCTTCGCCGGAGACGACTTCTGCCATGGCAACCACTCCCCAACGCCAGACTCTGCCGGTTGTCGATTTTGCCGCCTTTCAAAACGGAACGTCAGGTGAGCGGGAGCAGTTTGTCCGCCAGGTGGGGGAAGCGCTGCAACAGATTGGCTTTTTTGCCTTGGTCAACCATGGCCTATTGCCGGAATTGATCCGGGAAGCCTATGAGGTGGCAGAAGCGGTTTTTCTTTTGCCAGAGCCGACCAAGAGAGCCTATGAGGATCCGGCGCTGCTGGGGCAACGAGGGTACACCCCCTTTGGCAAAGAACACGCCAAAGATCATCCCTATCCTGACATGAAAGAGTTTTGGCACATCGGGCGCGAAGGGGATCCCCACCTTCCTGCCAACATCTGGCCTCGGGAGGTGCCCCAATTTCGCAGGGTGATGGTAGAGCTGTTCGCCCAACTGGAAACCTGTGCCCAGGGACTGTTGCAAGCAATCTCTCTGTATCTGGGGGAGCCTGCCGAATACTTGCCCAAAGCGGCGGAAGGAGGAGCCAATCTCTTGCGGGTGATTCACTATCCGCCGATCCCTGCTGAAGCCCCTCCCCAGAGTTTACGAGCTGCAGCCCATGAAGACATCAACTTGATTACGCTCTTGTGTGAAGCCACCGCGCCAGGGCTAGAACTTCTGCAACGAGATGGATCTTGGCTGCCCATTTCGGCTCTGCCCGGTCAGATCATTGTCGATGCCGGGGATATGCTGCAAAACCTCACCAATGGCCTGTTGCGCAGCACCACCCATCGGGTGACCAACCCCGACAACCCTCAAGAATGCCGCTTTTCCATTCCCTTCTTTGTGCATCCGCGGCCAGAGGTGGATCTCACGCCCTTGCCGACTTGTGTGGCCCGCACCGGCGGGATCCCTCGGTTTCCTTCCCTAACTGCCGGAGAATACTTGGCCCAGCGGTTGAGGGAAATTGGCCTGGCCGAGGCAGGATCCCCGCCCCAGCATTGATCCCAACTGGGGGTCTCTATGTTTCGGATCCCGGCCTTGCCCTACGAGTATGAAGTTCCCGGCCTGTCTCAGTTGGCCCTGGTGATCATCGATATGCAGCGAGATTTCCTGGAACCAGGCGGCTTTGGGGAAATGTTGGGCAACGATGTCACCCAACTGGGATCCATTGTGCCCACCCTGAAGGGGCTGCTGGACTTTTTTCGTCAAAAGGGCTTAACCATCATCCACACCCTGGAGGGTCACCAGCCAGATCTCTCCGATTGCCCGCCCAGCAAGCGCAAACGCGGCAAGGGATCCCTGACCATTGGGGACGAAGGCCCTATGGGGCGGATTTTGATTCGCGGAGAGCCGGGCAACGCCATCATCCCTGAGCTTGCCCCGATTGCGGGAGAGATCGTCATTCCCAAACCCGGCAAGGGGGCTTTCTACGCCACCGAGCTGCAAGCAATCTTGCAAAAGCGCGGCATCACCCACCTGCTGTTCACCGGGGTAACCACAGAAGTCTGCGTGCAAACCACAATGCGCGAGGCCAATGACCGCGGCTATGAGTGCCTGCTGGTGGAAGATTGCACCGCCAGCTACTTCCCAGAGTTCAAGCAAGCCACCCTGGAGATGATCCGGGCGCAAGGGGGCATCGTCGGCTGGACGAGTTCTGCTCAGAACATCCAAAAAGCGTTATCGGGTTTACAGTGAGTGTGAATAACCCAACAAGCGTGAGGCTGAACCGATGACACTGGCTCAGGAGGCAACTGCCCAAGTCCCCGCCTTTTGCGAAGGGATCCAGTACTTCGGGGATCCCTGGCCAGAATTCGACCGCCTGGGCCAGGCCCCTGCAGTGGATGCCGGCACCGGGAAACTGAGGGATCCCGGCAGTCGCATGGCCGCCTACCAAACCTTGCTCTATGCCGATGCCTTGCGCTACCTCACCCTGCAAATGACCGCCAGCAAAGCCTCAGGCCATCCGGGCGGATTTGCCAGCCAAGCAGAAGCCTATGCAGCTCTGGTGTACCTGGGCCAGAAGAACATCCCCACCGAAGTCGGGCACCACGCGCCGGGCTTTTACGCGGCCATGTTCTTGGATGGATCCCTGGCCGAGATGGGCATCCACACCGTCGCCGACCTGCGGGCCCGTTTTCGAGAACGGGAAGGGCTGTTGGGTCACCTATCCGGCTACATTCCCGGGCTGCTGGCACCGGCTGGGCCGCTGGGGCAAGGACAACACTTTGCCATGGCAGGAGCCCTGCTCTATCCAGATCGCCTCTTCCCGGTCACGATTGGGGATGGCGGCCTGGGGGAGCCCTATGTGATGAGCTCCATGATTCACTTCCACACGGCTTTCCCGCAGCGCACCAACTTCCTGCCGGTGCTGGTCTGGAATGGCTACAGCCAAGAACACCACAGCATGATCTCCACCGCCAGCAACGCCCAGATGATCGAGTATTGGCGGGGCAACGGCTTTGAGGAAGTGGTGTTGGTGGATGCCAAGGACTTTGACGATGCCCAACAGCCTGGCCCTTACGTCGACAGCACTCAGTTTTCCCTAGAAGCCCGCCTTGCCTTTGCCCAAAGGGTGCTGATCGAAATGGAGCGAGCCATCCAATCAGCCCTGAGCGGACAATTAACGGTTTTCATCCTCAAGCAACTGAAGGGGGCTGGGGTACATGCCAAGGGATCCAAGTCCCACAACCTCTACGGCCACCACACTCTGGATCACCCGGACATTGTGGCGGCTCTGCGGGCGCGGGCCTTACATCCGGCAGCTTGGGCCCTGGTGCGACAAAACTGCCAACGGGCAGCCGGGGGGCCAGCCGCCAAGGTGGCGGTTACAGAGTTCGTTCGGCCTTTGCCGCCTTTGGGATCCCTAAACCTAACAGAGTTTCCCCTAGGGGACAAGCAGGTTTCCACCACGGCCATCGGATCCCTCTTGGTGCAGGTGGGGCAGAAAGATCCCGACTTTTTGGTGGCCAATGCCGACGGCAACGAAGCTTCCGGCATTGCCAATGTGAACCAAGGTCTCAAGGTGATTCACCCCACGGTGGATCCCCTCTACAACCAACAGCCCCAAGGCCAGGTCTACGAACCCCTGAGCGAAGATGCCTGCGCGGGGCTAACGGCGGGCCTAGCCCTCTTCGGCGGACGCTCCCTGTGGTGCTCCTACGAGTCCTTTGCCGTCAACGGCCTACCCATCTGGCAGACGGTAACCCAAGCCATGGCAGAGCTACGCCGACCCACCCCCTCGGCCATTGCCCTCTTCACTGCCGGCGCTTTGGAACAGGGGCGCAACGGCTGGACCCACCAACGCCCGGAAATTGAGGCCTACCTGGCGGCCATGATGCGCAACGGCAACGTCTTCCCCCTCTTCCCGCCCGATGCCAACTGTGCCCAAGCTGCCTACGAATGGGCCCTATCCACCTGCAACAAAGGGATCCCTATCATCGCCAGCAAAACCCCCCTGCCCATCCGCACCACCCTAGAACAAGCCCGCCAAGCAGTAGAGCAGGGCTGCATCGTCCTTCAGGAACTTCCTGGATCCCGCACCGTGGTCTTTGCCGTGGTGGGGGATATGATTCTCCTGCCCGTGTTCGAGGCGGCTGAGCAGCTCCAAGCCCAAGGGATCGGCTGCAAAATTGTCTCGGTGATTAACCCCCGCCGTCTGTATCGCCCCGGCGACGTGGCTTGGTCCACCTGTGCTCAGCCAGATGGGGAATTCATGTCCGACCAAGAATTTGCCGCTTGGTTTGCCGGCGAGGCCCTCATCGGCGTAACAGGCGGATCTAGCCTGATGCTCGAACCCTTGATGTTGCGCTATGCCGGCCCGCGGGATTTCTTCGCTTGGAAACGCGGCGAAACCACCGCCACCCCCGCCGAATTGATGGACTACAACGGCCTGACAGCTCAGGCACTGTCAGAACGAGCCAAGCAACTGCTATGCTGAGGGCAAGCTTTCAATCTACCAAGGGATTACCCCAGTTTCACACTTCGAGAAGTTCTAAGTGTCAGTTTTTTGTTTACCTTTGTCGTCCTATGGCCAGTGCTAACTCTCTTCGGGAGAAACTTGAGAAAATATCTCCTAGCGAAAAAACTGAGCAAGTTATTGTCCAGTATTTTGCCAACCCTCTCCTCTACGAGCTGGGCTTTGACGATCTAGAGGTTAGACCTCAATTTGAGACAGGCTGTGGAAAGGTAGACTTTGCAGCACGGAAGAATACGGAAGCTACGGATATTTTTTATAACTCCCAGAAAAATCCATATCTTTTTTTAGAAGTCAAATCTAGAACATATGACCTCAGTGAAGGCTCTTCCACTTACGAAGAAGCAGTAGATCAAGTAAAAGGATACCTATCTAGAGAGCGCTCTAAGTCTGCAAAGTGGGGAATAATCACAAACGCGAGTTACATCCAGATCTGGAGGAAGCATGGAAAAGTCGTCCACCCTGCTACAGCAAACTTATCCATTAATCCAGATAACATTGAGACCATAGTACGTGATTTGCGAAACAAGCTAGAAAACTATGAGCGTGCCTTGACTATATGTGTGTACAATAACAAAGGAGGCGTAGGCAAGACAACGACTGTCATCAACTTGGCAGCAGCACTTGCAGCAAAGGGAAAAAGAGTCTTAGCTGTTGATTTTGATTCTCAGGGAGACTTGACAAGAAGTTTTGGCCTTTCTCCTGGAGAGATTACGCTAACACAATGCTTGAAAGATCCAAAGATAGATGTTCATAGTATTATTCAATCGCTTAGCTATCCAATCAATAATAGGTTCCCCTATATCTTTGACTCAACTCTCGACATTAGCTTTGACATTATCCCAAGAGACCCTGAGCTGGAGACGTTGACCGACAGCCAGTCGCTAGCATATATCCAAAAGGGAACCCGACGCCTTCGAGATCTGATTGCCCCTCTTCGCAATGAGTATGATTACATCCTAATCGACTGCCCAACTCAATGGCTTTACTTCAGCCAAAGTGGTGTTTTTGCTGCCGATGTTATTTTGATACCTACCCGCCCCGACGATCTGTCTTCCCTGAATAATGCTGTTAGAGTAATCACCCAGTTTATTCCAGAAACTGCTAGGTCACGACAGGATGGTGGCCCTATTGCTTTGCCTGCCTTTTTCAACGGCGTCTCTTCGAGAAGTGAATACACTATTCAACTAGCTAACGAAGAGATAGATAAGCTTATCAAGCAGGAGAAAAGTGTAGATCTACGTCCATATTTCTGGCCGCATTTTAAGAAAGGTAATGAAGACAAAAGCATTTTTAGGATACCTGACTATGCAGTGATATCCTCTGCAAGCTTTGCTCGAACTCCTGCCGTCTTTAAGCGCAGGAGAGTTTTAGAATACTACCAGAGTCTTGCCCGTGAGTACTTTATCGATGAGTGAGTTTTCAGATCTAGGTAGGTTGGTTAACTTACCCCTTGAGAGCATTACGCCCGCCGATGGGTTTTCTGCTCCCTCCTTCCTTGTTGCCGCAGCCGCAGATCAGCTAAGGGCGACAGGAGGACACAACTGGGTTCCTCTGCTGGTGGCCGAGGCTGGCGACTATCAGTACAAGGCCATTGGTAACCATTTTGTCTATGCAGTTGCTCAAGAAGCGGGACTGGAAAGGCTATGGTGTATCGTTGTCGATCCTGATCCAGAGCAGGTTAAGCAGGCCCAGATTCTCGCCAAAGAAATTGTTCCGAAGGTAAATTTGACCAATACATCGAGAGAGACTATCTTGGCTGCGCTAAGATACCTAGCCGAGCGACCCAGCAGTCCCCTCAAGGGAGTCGATGTAACCATTGCAGCTGCCCGGATTGCAGAGGCGGATAGAAGTTGGTGGCAGGACTTAACCCCCATAACCAAGCTTGGGTGCAAAATTACGCGAGGCAAAAAACTGGATGCCCTATCGGAAGTATTTTTCGTAACTCCTACAGCGTTGCCCCCTACTCTGAAGAAATCATCCAAGAGATCTGCGGCATCCGCTGGCGCGAAGAAAGCGACCTCAACTCGCTCGCGGAAAAAAACAGAGGGAGAGAGCTGAAAGGGATCCCTTCAAAAACATATTCTCCTCTCCACATCACCGAGGCCCGACTCCGCTTGCTGTGGGATGCCTGCCTCAAGCCTCCCTTTGAATGGCTACTGCCACCCAAACAGCCTTGGCCGCTCTCAACAACAGCCTCCATGGCAGGTATGCTCTGCTTACCTAGGACGACCGGATCCATCTGGAGCTCATGCACAGGATGATCACCAGCATCTTGGAGATCGACCTGACCCAAACCGTCCGGTATTATCTTGACCACAGGGATCCCCCCCTTATTGCCTGGATCCTGGGCCGTGATCAAGCGCTCCAGACCTGTTGAAACCTCATATTGTTCAGGGTCAGGCCCCATTGGGATCCAACGCTGCCACAGATCCGAGGCTTTGTAGCTACAGAGTTTGAGGACTCGATAAACTTATGAGGTCGAAGCTCAACGGCTGGAACCGGTAGGATTGACTTATCTTTGGCCGGTGTCCTGTTAGGAATGGATCATGGCGCTTTACGACTGCGACTTTTATGCCTGGACGCAAGAGCAAGCCGCACTGCTGAGATCGGGGCAGTGGGATCAATTGGATATTCCCAACTTGGTGGAGGAAATTGAGGCTTTGGGCAGGCAAGAACGCCGCGAATTGGTGAATCGGCTAGGGATCCTGGTGGGCCATCTGCTAAAGTGGCAGTTTCAGCCTCAACAACGAAGCAAAAGTAGGATAGCCACAATTATCGAACAGCGGCAAGAGGTGCAGGAGTTAATTGCGGATAATCCCAGCCTTAAGTCTTATCTGGTTGAAGCAATGAATAAAGCTTATCAAAAGAGCGTCCTGCTGGTGGCTAAAGAAACGCCTCTATCTCTGGACGATCTGCCTGCCCAGTGTCCCTACACATTGGATCAGGTGATGGATCCCAACTTTTACCCCGAACAGGAGAGCCCCCAGTGAGGATCTCGTCTTTCCCTCATGGCGTATCTCCCTCTTTCAGTTGGGCGTTTTCATAGTTAACATTCCACCTAGGCAAATGACAATTTCGCTGTGGCCAATTGACGGTCTGAGCCAATTGACGGTCTGAGCTGATGCGGTTGTCAGATGCTCTCTTCAAAATAATCACTATCAATCTTCTTTACCGGATACAATGAAACTGTAGATACGCCAACGTCGTGCTCAATCATTAGATTTGTTAGTTGTTCGCCGTCAATCAAAACAATCTTACTGCCGATCTGCGAAACGTAGCTGCTAGCGTCTTCAGTAAACCTGGAGGTAGTGATAAAAATACCCTTGTTTGCTCTTTGAGCCTGTAAAGCACCCACAAACTGCATGACATCAGGACGACCTACCGGATTGCTATCCCAACGCTTTGCCTGAATATACACAACATCAAGACCGAGTTTGTCCTCTTTTATGATCCCATCAATTCCACCATCGCCACTCTTGCCAATTGCTTTGCCTGCATCTGCCCGTGAGCCTCCGTAGCCCATTTTAACCAGCAGCTCCACAACAACCTTTTCGAAGAAGGCGGGCGATACTTTCTTTAGCTTGGCAAGCAATTCGTCAGCCAGTTTGTCACGGAGATTTTCATAAGCAGTTTCTAACTGTTCTAATGGTGTTGCCGGCGAAATCTCTGATAAACCTTTTTGTTCGTTTGACTTATCGCTGCTTCTTGTACCTTTAGGCTTCTCAAATTCCAGGAACTCAGGATATTGCCTGAGTAACTCTACATTGATGGTTTTGGGCTGTTTTTCAAGAAGATCTCTTCCGCGGTCAGTAATTTGGTAGAATCCTCTGCGCGTTGTTTCCAGCAGCCCTGCCTTTTTCATATAAGTTGCAGCCCAGCCGACGCGATTGACAAAGGTTGGCTGTACACCGCTCGGCAGCATCTCCCTGAGATCGTCCTCTGTGAGGCCCAGTTCCTTTGCCAGAACTTCAACAGCTTCGCTGGTTGATATTTCGGTTTCTTTACGTGCTGCAAACTGGAGAAGTGGCAACATCAAGCTCTGATAATCGGGAACGGCCATTTGTAGAACCGATGTGAAGACAGGGATCCCAAACCGAAGTAGGTTCCACCCATAACTTTACGCCAACCCTCTGCTGCAAGCCAGTTAGGGTATCCGCCAGGCCGGGAAGCCTCTGAAAAAAGTTTGACGTGGATGGCTCAGGCGTGATTTGAACACGCGACCAAGGGCTTATGAGTCCCCTGCTCTACCGCTGAGCTACTGAGCCAGGACAGCGCTTAACTAGAATAGCACTCTTGGGCCGGAACTGCGCCTCAGAAAATCCCCTCAGCCCCCTCTCGGGAAGAAGCCCCAGACAAGGCAATGCCTATCGGCAGGCCAGGGCAGCTTCGTAAACCCGTCGGTTGGCCGCGAGAGACTTCTCCAAATCCACCAGTGGGCGAGGGTAGTCCACCCCCAATCGGACTCCAAATTGCTTCTGCTCGGCAGCAGTGAGGCGATAGGGCTCGTGGATTTTATCCCCCGGGATCCCGGCCAATTCCGGCAACCAGTGGCGCAGATAGTCTCCTTTGGGATCGTACTCGCGAGATTGTTTGGGGATGTGGAAGTAGCGGAAGCCGCGGGCATCGTTCCCTACGCCGGCGGTGTAGTTCCAATTGCCGTAGTTGCTGGCCACGTCGTAGTCGATGAGCAGCGACTCAAACCACTCAGCGCCCATGCGCCAGTCGATGCCCAGGTTCTTGGTCAAAAAGCTGGCCACATTCTGCCGTCCCCGGTTGGACATAAATCCGGTAGCCGCCAGCTCCCGCATGTTGGCATCCACCAAGGGGTAGCCCGTCTCACCCCGACACCAAGCCTGAAAGCGCGGCCAATCCTGCTGCCAAGGGATGGGGATCCCTTGGATCCCAGAAGGACGGAACAGTTTGGCGCCGTGCTTGGCCAAGATAAACCGAAAATAATCCCGCCACAGCAGCTCAAACACCAGCCAGTAGGTGGACTCATTGCGCACCCGCTCCTGCTCGTAACGCTTGACCTCGGCATAGACGGTGCGGGCCGAGATACAGCCCAGCGCCAACCAAGCAGAAAGCCGGGAGCTATCGTCGGGATCCAACATGCCGTTGCGGGTTTCTTTGTAGATGCGCAGCCGATCCAGATCCCAAAAGTAGGTTTGCAGGCGGGCATGGGCAGCAGTGCTGCCGCCAAGGTAGGTGAAGCGGGCCCGTGGATCCCTAGCAGGTGAAGATAGCCCCAGCGAGGCCAGGGTGGGCAGAGGGCCGGGATCCAAACCCGATGGCAGGGGGGGGATCGCGGGAATGGGCAAGGGATCCCGGATGGGAGTGCTTTCCTCGACTTGCTTTCGAAAGCGGGTGAACAGCTCCGGCAGTTGCGAGAGGCAAAAGGGGAGATCTTCAGGGTGGTAGAGGGTGTGGCCCCAATCGACCTGCAACGGGATCCCCAGAGACCGCAAAGCCCGCTCAACAGCAGCCGCCACCTCCTTCTCCTCGGTGCCCACCTCTTCATGGGCGTAGACCGCCTTGACTCCCCACTCCTGTGCCAAGGTGGGGATCACGTGTTCCGGCTGTCCCTGGCGGATCACCAAATCCGAGCCGCGCGACCGCAACTGCTGCCGCAAATCCGCCAAACTCTCCAGCAAAAACTGACCGCGGAAAGGGCCGGTTCTGGGGCGGAGCCCAAGGGAAGTCTCGCCGAACTGGCGGGGATCCAAGCAATACAAGGGGATCAAAGGGGATCCCTGTTGGCAGGCCCGCGTCAGCGGCTGGTGATCCAGCAGGCGCAAGTCGGTGCGAAACCACAGCAGGACGGTCATTCTGCAGCTACCCTACACGGATCCCGCGGACTCAGACTTGGACACCCGAACCCCAGCTGGACGCCCCAGCTCAGGGCTGGGAACAAAATGAGGCACATCGGCAGCCGGGATGTGAACAGGGGCCTTGGTGCGCGGATGATAGGTTTGCCGGGCGGGACGATGGCGCAGCGAGAACGTGCCAAAGCGAGCCAGCCGCACGGATCCCCCCTGGGCCAGGCATTGGCTAATGCTGTCCAGCATAGCCTCCAGAGCAGCAGCAGCCATTTCCACGGTCAGGCCATCCACCTGCGCGGCCATCTGGCGGGCCAGCAAACGGCGAGTCAAATGAGGAGGAGAAGCCACCAACCGACCCTCTAGACAACAGAACACAGACAGGGGCTTAGAGCACCTCCAGTTCACTCTCGAAAAACCAATGTCGAGAGCGATCGGGAAACTCCAGAATGTAGCCGACACCGCTGCCATCGACCACACGCCGTGCCAGCACCACAGCCTCTTTGCCCACCAGAGCGCTGAGGTTTTCTTGTCCGCGATCCTGGACAGAGCGAACTTTGACCTTATTGCCAACTTTGATTGCCATAGCCGATTCGGCAAAACCGCGAAGAGATTTACCACTCAAGATGGTACGGCAAAAGTCTCCTTGCCAAGATCCTGCCGCACCTCTGCTGGAGTTGACCCCGATGGGATTGCTAGGATGGAGTAAGAGTGCTGCGCCCCCGGGAAGACCGCCTCCGTGATTGCCCTTTCCCTCAAACCCGCCCACTGCTCCTGGAGCGTTATCAGCTTTCCCTCCACCCTCTACACTCAGCCTGTCCTCGATCTCTTGATCTCAAAAGTCCCTCCTGCCTGGAGAGCGGAGATACGTTTGGGCCTACAGGAAGCAATCATCAATGCCGTCCGCCACGGCAACGGCCTCGACCCCAACAAGAAGGTGATCATCGAGTACGCCAGCTCGGAGCCCTTTTACCAATGGCTAGTGCGAGATCAAGGGCCCGGCTTTTGTCCCCAAGAGAAGCTCCACCGATGCCAACATAACATCTTGGAAACCGAAGAGTCGGGCCGAGGAATGCTGCTGCTCACCCAAATCTTCGACTTTGTGGAGTGGAATGAAATGGGCAACCAGGTCTATCTGGCCAAGTACATCCACCCCAACTGCCGGGATCCCTGGATAGTCTGACCCTCAATACCACTCCCAAAACAGCTTGCCCATTTGGGTAATCTGGCAGCCCCGATCGGGGTAGGGAGCTTCAGAAACCGCTAGGGCTGTGGTGGCGAAGGCAAAGCGCGTGGATGCCCAGCGGGATCCCTTAGCGCTCCGCGCCGCTGACGCGACCGGGTCGGGCAGCTCGCTTTCCAAGAGCAACCCCAGGGATCCATAGCCATAGCCCAAATTGCGGTGGGGCAGGGAAGCCACCAACTTGCGCCAGGCGCGATTTGCACTCAAGGGGGGATCCGCGAGGGCCGTCTCCAGAGCCCCCAAAGAAGAGGCCAGGTAGGAATAGCCTTTGCGATCGGCATGATACACCTGTGCCGGCAGCGGGATCCCTGGCAGCGTTAGCGCTCCGCGCCGCTGACGCGACTGGGGGAGAGCCTCTGCCGCCTGCAATGACGCGGATCCTCCTTTCCCACTGACTTCCAGCGGCTCGCCTGCCAACACAGGGATCTCCGGTCGATGGATAGAGCGGTAAGGACTCCGTCCCGCTGTCGCCACCGGCTGGGGTTCTGACTGCCCCCTTGCGGGAATGGTTGGTTTGGCCCAGGCGGTGGCGGTGCCACGCTTCGTTGCCAGAGAGATTACCTGCCAGCCTTGGGCGCGTGCCCGCTCATCCAAGTCGAAATAAGGACTCCGTCCCGCTGTCGCGACCGACTCATCCGGCAGCTTACCGACCCACAGCCAGGCTGGATCCCCGTCGCCGGGCAAAAGGGCAAAGGCAAACTCTCCCCGTTCCGGCAACAGACGCTGCCAGTCCAGCGCCACCTGAGATTGCAAGCGCTGCAGCCACTGGCCGGGATCCACCCGCAACCCCAGGGGATTTAGGGGCTGGATCTGCCCCAGGCTCTGCCAAACTGAGGCCAGATTCTCTCCGGAAACCAGCGCCAAGGTCTCATCCGGCAGATGTTGAAGGATCTGCGGGCGAAAGGCTTCTGCTGTCGGCAAGGAGAACCCGGCAGGCGCATGCCAGAGGGCAGCACTTTCGGCCACCAAGCCGCGGAAGTTTACCCCCAACCCCAGCCCTACCGCCTGCAACGTCAGCCCGTCTGGAGAAACCGCCTCTGGATTTTGCCAGAAGGCCCAACCCACATGCGCCTCCCGCAGCGGCTGGATGACCTGCTGAAACAGAGGCTGAGCCACCAGAGACAACTGCGGCAACTGCCAAGCATCGATTGCAGCCCGAATGGCAGCAGACTGCTCCGCCAACAACACGTATTGCTCGCCGAAAACGGCTGCCGAGAACCCCTGCAGGCCCGGAATCGGGCTGGACACCACCTGAATGCCCTTGTAAGTGTCTACCTGCACCGGCCTCCCGGCCAAGCTCTGCCGTTCCCACAATAGGTTCAGCTCAAACTGAGAGAGCGCCGCATCCCGCGTTTCCAGGGCAACCAAAGTGCCCCACTCCGGCAAACTGGCCAAGAGGGTGCTCTTCCCCAGCCAGGGCCGCACCTCCCGCTCGAAATCAAGGGATCCCCCGGCCAGCATGGATCCCAGCCAGCCTGGGCCTTCAGGGGAGAAAAACTTTTGCCACTGCTGACGGGCAGCGCGTCGCTGGGGGGCAGGAGTTGCCGCTTGCCAAAACGCTTGCACCTCGTCCAGGGGAACAGCCAACACCAGCAGCGCTTGCGCAGAGCTGGGGGCAAAGCCCACAATGGGTGGCAGCTCCGGGTGGGCCAGCAACAAAGCCACCGGACTGCGGGTGAGCAGCCATACGACAACCCACACCACCATGGCGGCCAGAAGACCAAGCCCAATCAGGATCCCGCGCAAAAGTTGCCGTCGTCCCATATCTCATCTCTTCACCGAGGGAGACGTAGCGCGTGTACCCAGGCCCTAATGCTTCACATCACTGGCATGAACAGGCCCAGGAAGAAGAGCTGCCCTCAGTCCTGCATGATAAAACCTTACCATGGAACAGAGGCTAACCCTGGTGTGCCAGCTGGAGCCCACCGCTGAGCAGGCGGCCGAGTTTAGAGGCACCCCACAAGCCTTTGTGATCCGCACTACCATTCCAAATGCGCCCCTGTGTGCGTCCAACGCGCAGATCAGCCCTGCCTTGACCAGCCCGGCAGCTATCTAGGCCCATCCGAAAGTCAAACCCATGTCAGAGTTTCAACTGGTTTCTCCCTATCAACCCACCGGAGATCAACCTAAGGCAATTGCCGGCTTGGTGAAGTCGATTTCAGAAGGCCATCGTTTTCAAACCTTGCTGGGAGCAACCGGAACCGGCAAAACGTTTACCATCGCCCATACCATTCAGCAGGTGGGCAGGCCCACCTTAGTGATGGCCCACAATAAGACTTTGGCAGCACAACTGTGCAATGAGCTGCGGGAGCTTTTTCCTCACAATGCCGTTGAATACTTCATCAGCTATTACGACTACTATCAACCGGAAGCCTATGTTCCCAGCACCGATACATACATTGCCAAATCTTCTTCCATCAACGATGAAATCGATATGTTGCGGCACTCGGCTACCCGCTCTTTGTTTGAACGGCGGGATGTGATTGTGGTGGCCTCGGTGAGCTGCATCTATGGTCTGGGCATGCCAGAGGAGTACCTGAAGGCTTCCATCCCCTTCAAAGTCGGCCAGGAGATCAACCAACGGGATGTCTTGCGGGCTCTGGCCAGCATCCAGTACGAGCGCAACGATTTAGAGCTGGTGCGAGGGCGATTTCGCCTCAAAGGAGATGTGCTGGAAATTGTGCCGGCGTATGAGGATCGGGTCATTCGCATCGAATTTTTTGGGGATGAGATCGAGGCCATTCGCTTAATCGACCCGGTTACAGGTGAGATTTTGAACAGCCTCAGCGCCCTCAGAGTTTATCCTGCTCGGCACTTTGTGACGCCAGAAGCACAACTGGAGCGGGCGATCCTCAATATCGAGCAAGAACTGGAAGAGCAACTGGCCCTCTTTCGCAAAGAAGGCAAGCTCCTGGAAGCCCAACGCCTAGAGCAGCGCACCCGCTACGACCTAGAAATGCTGCGAGAGGTGGGCTATTGCAATGGGATCGAAAACTACTCCAGACATTTAACAGGGCGCAAAGCAGGAGAGCCCCCCGCCTGCTTGGTGGATTATTTCAAGGCCAACGATTGGCTGCTGGTGGTGGATGAATCCCACGTGACCGTGCCCCAAATTCGCGGCATGTACAATGGCGACCGTGCCCGCAAGCAGGTGCTGGTGGATCACGGTTTTCGCCTGCCCAGCGCCCTCGACAATCGCCCCCTCAAAGCCGAAGAATTTTGGGCCAAGGTTCATCAGTGTATCTTTGTTTCGGCTACCCCCGGCAACTGGGAACTGGAGCAGAGCGAGGCCCAATTTGAAACCCGGGTGGAAGATGGCAAGACCTTGAAGTTTTATGTGCAGGGCAGCGGTCGGGTTATCGAACAGGTGATTCGGCCCACTGGGGTGGTGGATCCCGAGGTGCATGTGCGCCCTACGGCTGGGCAAGTGGACGATTTGCTGGGAGAAATTTATTTGCGATTGGAGCGCTCTCGGCAGGGATCTGCCGAACGGGTGATCGTGACCACCCTCACCAAACGGATGGCAGAGGACCTCACGGAATATCTCCAGGAGCGAGGGATCCGAGTTCGCTATTTGCATTCCGAGATCACCTCGATTGAGCGAATTGAAATCCTACAAGACTTTCGAGAAGGGGCCTTTGACGTGTTGGTAGGAGTTAACTTGCTGCGGGAAGGGTTAGACCTGCCGGAAGTCTCCTTGGTGGCCATTTTGGATGCTGACAAAGAAGGGTTTTTGCGAGCAGAGCGCTCCCTGATTCAGATGATCGGGCGGGCAGCGCGGAATGTCCGTGGAACGGTGGTGATGTACGCCGACACCATGACCGGCAGCATGGCCCGGGCCATTGCCGAAACCCAGCGTCGCCGCGAGATTCAATTGCAATACAACCGCCAACACAACATTGCGCCCAAGCCCATTGTCAAGAAAAACAGCAATGCCATCTTGTCTTTTTTGGCCATCTCCCGCAAACTCAGCAACCCAGATCTGGAAAAAGCCTTTCAAGCTGCGCAAGAGATCCCTCTCTCCGAGATTCCGGAGCTGATCGGCCAACTGGAACTCAAGATGAAAGAGGCCGCCAAAAACCTAGAATTTGAGGAAGCCGCCGAGCTGCGAGATAGAATCAAAAAGCTGCGTCAACGCCTTCTGGGCCATTCTCAGGGCACCTAAAATCCTTGCTCAGATCGGCCAAAATTGAGGTCGGCTTGTGCCACCATGAGCTTGCGGGGCAGCACCAGGGATCCCCAATTGATCGATAGGCGTTCGTACCAAACCGGCCATGCAGGACTCCGTCCCACTTAAGCGAGCAGCTCTTTGGGTTGGGCTGACGGTGGGGATAGGTCTCTGGCTCACCCCTGCCGTCGCCTCTGCCTCCTCAGGGATCCCCTTGGCTCAAGCCCTTGAATTTCGGGATCCCAACTTTTTCCTGGCCGATCCCCGACCCACGCCGGCTGAAGCGCCAACTCCTGAGGGATCCCCTGCTCCGGCTCCCAGCCCAGTCGGGATCCCTTTGACCGGCCAAGAGGGCACAGAGGTGTTGGTGGGGAACATACCGGTGTTCCGCCTGCAGACGGCAGACTACCCCAGCGATGTGCGGGCCGACAACGTTCGGGCGATCATCGAGCGCTTTCTGGAAGAAGGCCAGTTGCCGGAGCCAGAGGTACGGGTGGCCCAGGATGCCAATGGGCAATACATCTTACGCCTGGGGGAAAGAGGCCGCTTTGAGCGCACACAACGGTATTTGTTCACCGTCACCTATGCCGATGCAGCCGCAGAGCGCAGGGTGGCACCGGGTCAGGTGAGCCTGAATGACGTGCGTCTGGTGGCCAACAGTTGGGCGCGGCGGTTGGAGCAAGCGATTGCCGATTACCGCGAAGATCTGCTGGCTCTGCAGCGGGCCCAGGATCCGCGCGTGCTGGTTCTGACCCTTTTGGCAGGGATCGCCACCCTGGTGGTGGGGTTCTTTCTCTGGCGGCTGTTCGACCGCAGCTTAACCCGCTTGCAACGCTGGTTGGAGCTTAAGGCCGGAGAGACCTGGGGCACCTGGATCGATGTGGGTGGGATGCTGCTGCGGGGCGTGGGGGTGATCCTCATCGCCGGCATCTCGCTGGATCGCGGCATCAGCTTCATACCTGCCCTACGACCGTTTCAGCGCTCCTTTTACCTGGGCCTGGGTCGTGTGGTCGCCACGGCTCTGGGCGTTCTCACCCAGCCTCTGCCCAACTCCAGCGTTTCGATTGCCAGCTTGCTGGTCTTCCTCGTCCTCTCCATCTTGGTTTTCACCGGCGCCCACTACGTCAGTGTTGGCTTCAAGCAGCGCTTTTTGGCACGCCTGGGGCTGGATCTGGGCACCCAAGAGTCTTCGGCGGCCATCTTCAAGTACATCCTGACCCTGTTCGGCATCCTTCTGGTCTTGCCCTTCAGCGGCCTTAATCTGGGCTCCTTGGCGGTTATTGCCGGGGCGGTGGGTTTGGGGATCGGCTTTGGTTTGCAAAACCTCTCCAACAACTACATCAGCTACATTGCCATTTTGCTGGAGCGCCCCATCCAAATCGGGGATCTGGTGGAAGTGGACAACCTGCTCGGCACAGTGGAGCGCATTGGCCCACGGGCCACCGTCTTGCGCACCCTGGATCGCATTTTTGTGATTGTGCCCAACTCCCGCTTTACCGAATCGAAGGTGGTGAACTGGAGCTACCGGGATCCCCGCTGTCGCATTCACATTCCGGTCGGCGTGGCCTACGGCTCCGATACCGCCTTGGTTACCGAAGCCCTGCTCAGCGCCGCCAAAGAAAATGCTCGGGTGTTGAGCAGCCCCGCCCCCCAAGTCTGGCTCAAGTCCTTTGGCCCTTCTGCACTTAACTTTGAGCTGCTGGTGTGGATCAACCGTCCTCAAGATCAGTTTGTCTTGATCAGCGAGCTAAACTTCCTGATCGAGGCTGAGTTTCGGCGACGTGGGATCCGCATCCCCTTCCCGCAACAAGATATTCATATCCGCAGCCTAGAGGGATTTGCCCCCCTCAGTCAAAATGGCGGATCCCCTTCTTTGCCCGATACCGACTCCATTCACTCTGCCCTCAAAGAAGCGGCTCAATCGCCGGAAGACCAAAATGGTGTTTCCTAAGCTATTGCCTGCCATTGACACCCTATCGACACCATGTTGCAGCGGTTAGATGAGGTACTGGGAAGCTTTGGCAGCCATCCCCGTTGGGCTGAACTGAAGCAAATGCAAACCCTGCGGCAGCTCTGGCCCGAACTCGTCGGAGAGGCCGTAGCCGCCCAAACCTATCCTCTCAGCCTGCGCCGACAGGTGCTGCAGGTGGCCACCTCTACCCCGGCCTGGGCACAAAACTTAACCTTGCAACGCCAGATCATTCTCAGGAAACTCAACAGCCGGCTACAATCTCCCCTCAGCGATATCCGCTTCAGCCCTGGTGCCTGGCACAAGGGATCCAGCCAAGCCACCCCCCACCCTGATGCGGAGCTGACCAGCAAGTTTTATGGCGCTCCCCGCCTAGCAGACCAAGATGGACAACGCCCTGGATCCTGTCGCAGCCCCAATCCAAAACAGCCCACCTCCGACCCGAAAGTGGCTTTCGAGCGCTGGGCCAGAGTGGTGAAGCAACAACAAACCCAGGAGAACCTGTTCCCTTGCCCCGCCTGCCGCTGTCCTACCCCTGCCGCCGAATTGGAGCGTTGGTTTGTCTGCGGGTTCTGCCATCGACAATCCTTGCGCCCGCCCAGCTAACTCAGGAAACTCGAATTACGGTTGCTTCAAATGGCAATCAAACGATTCGTCAGGTCGATCCCCAACTTCTTTCTTCCTCTGAGAGAGGTTGTGGATGGTTACGGCAGCGGCAAGGAGCGCTTGGGAAGCGTCTCAACCCAGTTTGAAATGCAACTGCGAACCCTTAATCGTTCATAGCCCGATAGGTGGCCACCGAAGACGGCGATACACGGTTTAGATAGCGAAAGATCCAATACTTAAAAAGTGTATCCAGAAAAACCGGAAAAGTAGCAATAAAGCCGTAGATAAAATCGCGATTCTCCGGTACCCCCAAATGAGCAGCTAAATTACCCAGCAGCACCTCCCAACCGTGGGGAGAGTGATAACCGACAAACACATCGGTAAAGAGAATAATAATGAAAGCCTTGGCACTATCGCTGAGACCGTAGATCAGACGATCCAAAAAAGACTTGAGGACTTCGATTTCCTCACGCCCAACAAAGATAAGCCAGCCAAACACCAGCAGCGAAAGCAAATCAGCAAGGATATTCTTCAAGCCTTCCGAGTTCCTACGGCTATATTTTTTCAGCAGTTCCTCTGCCTTCATGGACAGTTGATCTGCTGATTCCAGATCCCACTCTGGGGGTTGATGGTGCAAAGCTCGCTCAAATTCTATTCTTTCCTTGAAAAACTCGAACTCTGACAGGGCTTTTTCTTGGAATTCGTGGCTTAGAGCCACAATGGCAGGCTCCCGTTGTTGCAAGTGATCTACCAATGGCCCAAACAGAAAGTTTTTCGAGAGGATCTGGGTGAGCAGAGGCAAAATGGCCAACAACAACAGAAAACGAATCGATACCAGTGTGCGAGTGCGAGCCTCGCGATACTCCTGGATCAGTTCCTCTTCGGCCTGGGAACTCAGCTCACGGCGGATTTGGCTGGCTGTGCGCAGAATAGAACGGGGCAGAATCGCAGCTTTGGAAGCGACCGGGGCAGCGCCATTGCCGGAGCCTGCCTTGACAGAGACATCAGGAGAACTGGGTTGGGTTGAGGTAGGTTGTTCTGGCCGTTCGAGAGGCTCAGGTGAAGTGGAAATTGAAGCAGAGATGGGCTGGGATTTTCTGGTCGGGCGTTTGTATCGAGAAGTCACCTGATCGATAAACTGCAGTTTCTCCAAGATGGAAAGATCTCGTCTTTGGCGACCATTCTCGGAGTTTTCGCTGCTGCTTTCAGAAACATTGGCCTCAGCGGCATGGAGTTGTTGAGCTTTATCTTGGGCAGAAGTAGGGCCGCTGCCATTTTGCTCGGGATCCGGCAGGCGAGAAAGGGCGCTGCTGGCTCTGAACTCTGCCAAACGCAGATCGATCTGGCGCAGTTGCCGGCGCAGTTGAATTTGAAAGTAGCGGCTGACATTCTGGCCATGTTGCCCGTTGCTGCCGATGGATCCTCCCTGGAAGTATTGATCCTCGATGGCTTTAATGCGCAGGGCAGCCTCATAAGCTTGGTCAAGGGAGCGCAGGGGGGTATTCGAGATCCATTGGCCCAGCCTGCTCAATACGGATTCTCCCATTGCTCGTTCCCGTGGCACTCCCCATGGGGGCCGATCCACACATTACAGTGATCCGATTGACTAATTATTGTAACGAGTCCTGGGTGCCTAGGCGGGAATCCCAACGGTGGAGAAGTACTTGCAGAGACTGGCCCTGCCTCGACAGAAGTACAGACCGGCACCTTTGGGTCAGAGCAAACTTCAGTATCCCTTAAAGCGCTTGAGGGCAAAGCCACAGATCTGCAGCAGCCGCAGCCCCTCTCGCACATGGTGAATGTTGGAGCGACCATAGGTTCTGGGGAAATAGCGCACGGGGATATCCAGGATCTTCAGGGTGCGCTTGGCGGATCCCAGCAACAGGTCAAAATCTCCAAACGGGTCGAAATCCCCCCACTCTTGGCACAGCTTGGCAATCTGCTGGTAATCCTCCCGCCACAGGGCCTTGGTGCCACAGAGGGAATCTTTGATGCGGATGCCGAGAATGTAGGAGAGGAGAGCGGCAAAAAAACGATTGGCCCATTGGTTTAGCCGAGGCATTGCCTCTGGTTTCAGGGGATAGATAAGGCGACAACCATTGGCAAAATCACATCGCCCGGAAGCCACAGCCCGGAAAAACTTGGGCATGTCCTCTGCCTGTACCGTCAAATCGGCATCGAGGATGATCAACACATCCCCTGTAGCGGCAGCCAGCCCCTTGCGCACCGCATCCCCCTTGCCCTTGCCCTCCTGCCGTAGAGCCCGGATATTGCGGATCCCTTGGTATTCCGCCTGCACCCGCTGGATCTCGGCCCAAGTCTCGTCGCTGGAATGCCCCTCCACAAAAATGATCTCGGTGCGGGATCCCATCTCGGGCAAATGTTCCACGCAGCGGCGGATGTTGCCCGCTTCATTCCGAGCCGGAATCACCACGGTGCAGGAAGGCTGCTGCTCAGGGGGGGGATCCCAGGCAGGGTCGGGCTGCAGGCGAGCGATCGTGTACTCTGTCAGGCAGAGGGCGTTGATCCCGGGCAATGGGGCAATCACCCGGTTGATCACAGTCGAAAGGAACGGGATCCGCCGCGGCAACAACAGCCGCTTGCCCTGCTGAATGACCTCGTATCCTGCCAAGTGCAGCAGGTTGGCCACATCGGCTGCCGAGAGCCAATTAGCTGCCGGCAGAGGCATCCGTTGCTTCAGAGCGGTTGCCAAGCCCAGAATCGGCTCCCAGAGCGGGTTGTGGTGGGAGAGGATCAGGCGGGTGCGTGGGGTACAGAAGCGGCGCAACTGCTGGAGAACCTGCTGGATGTCGGCCAGGTAGCCCAGGGTATTGACGAGCAAGATCACATCAAAAGGCTCCGCCAAGACGGGATCCCCTTTGTCCAGCGTGTGGGCATCTTGCACCCGGAAATGGAGATGGGGAAACTCTGCCTGAGCTTGGGCAACAATGTCCGCATCCCGGTCGATCCCCACCCCGAAGCTGGGCTGCAAGGCATTGAGCAGGGATCCCGTGCCGGAACCAATCTCCAAGATGCGCAAACCGGCAGGGACAAAAAAGCGATGCAGCCGCTCCAGATCCTCGTGGTAGTAGCGGTTTTTTTGCCGCCAGTAATACAAGGGGTGGGTCAACGCTGGCAAGGGATCCCTGGGGTATCGCTGGATAGTCTTCGATCATAAGGTGTGATCGTTTGCAACAACGGCTTCAAGCACCTTAGATCTCAATCTGTTGGTCACCCAACCCAGCTGGATCCCCGACAACAGGGGCGAAGCCCTCCAGCGATTGCGTACCGCAGCCACATCTTGCCACCCCAGTCTCTCCCCACCCAGCGATAGCAGTACAGGGAAAAGGGAAGCATTGGCGGGCAAGTGCCAACGAGCGGGGATCTCAGCGACGACGCACTTTATCCCTTTGGCTGACAAAGATGATGGCGCCAAAGAGAGCCCCCAGCACAACTGCACCAGCCACCAAGCTCCAGAGGAAGTTTGCAAGTGAGGGAGTCATAAAAGCGTTTCCTCCTCGTGCAAATAACCATTGCCCAACGGCTTTTCGATTATACCGAGCCCTGTCACCCTTCCAAAGCCTGCCTTTGTCCCTGCCGGGCGCTGTCATTTGGTAGTTTGGTATTCCAGGGGCACCTCCTCTAGGGTTTGGCTCTTGCCGGCAAAGGGGTTATCCGGCGTTAAGAACAGCATACAGTGACATTCCTTTCGCTCCCGCATGGGTACACAGGGGCAATTCCAATAGCCTGCTTTTGCTTCTGCCTCTTTGTCTTCATAAAAACGACAGGGACACAGCGGGGCGCCCAATTGCTCTTTGTGCAGAGCCAAGCCTTCGATCACCGCCGTCGTAATTGATGGATCCGAGCAGAAAAAGGTCTCGGAGCGTTTGGCGTAGGTTTCTGCGAAATGCCGCATCAACTCAAAGCTCTTCTGTGAGGACTTTTTGTAACCACGACTTTCCATGACGATTCCCAAAAGTGGAACTAACCGGCTGTTGCTAGCAATGGGGCCCACAGCTTTTTCCAGGGACACTTCCTGAAGACAGCACAAACGTCTGCAGGGTCGGGATCCTACTGAGACCCCCCACAACGTCGGGAAAAGCTGTATCTCGCTCTTCGTTGTACTGCAGACCTCCGGGCAAGACAAAAGATTACGCCCTTGCTGTTACACAAGGCAACACCCAAGCGCCTTAACAAGAGCTGGCCTTGGCGTACTCCAGAGAATACCGTTAATGGGATCCCTCTCCTCAGGGCACGACCAACACCGGGCAGGGGGCAAGATCGATCACGCGGTGGCTGACAGAGTTATTCTGCCCCTCTCCGGAGAGGGTGAGGCCGCGGCAGCCCATCACAATCAGGCTGATCTCCAGCTCGTCTGCCACATCACAGATGACAAAAGGCACCTTCCCCTCTCGATACTCACTCTTGACGTTGCTAAGGCCGATTTGATGCAGGCCAGACTCCGTTTGCTTAAGCAGGTTGTGGATGTTCTGCCGGGCTTGCTCGGCTCGCTCCGGGTCAAGCTCCGTATCATCCAGCACAGAAAGCAAATACACTTGGCTCTTGTAGCGCTGTGCTATGTCCGCCACCAAGGGCAAGGCGTGGCTGGTTTCACGCGAGTTATCGATGGGAAAGAGCAGTTTGTCGAACATAGCCGAGGATTCCGCGGTCAAGCCCATTCCCTATCCAAGTTGGGGGCTTGCCCTATTCTATCAATTTTACCGGGAGCTCAATGGCCTCATTCCACCCCTGCCCGTTTTCCTGTTGTCAGGGGCTCCACCTGGGCTGCTTCGCCCTAGCTGCAAACGGAGCTCCTCTGCTGTTTGGATGAGTAGCCATTCTATCATCCCGCGAAAGTCCAGCCGCCCTAAGCCATGCTGGGCTGAAGTTTACGCAATTCCTGCCAAAAATCCATTATTTTCAGATTGACCAAACTTGGAAAAGAATAATGAAAAAAGTGTCGCCCCCCAGGGCAAAACCACATTTGATCCCCTGGCTTTAGGTGGTTTCTCCACTTCTCGAGCGAAGCAGGATCCACAATGGGGTCATCCTTGCTGGCGCAAACCAACATCGGCACCGACACTTTCTGGGCTGGAATCGCTATCACCTGAAATAGGGAGTGAGGTATGGGAGAAGTATCCAAATCTTTAGCCAGAGCATAGGAGAGTGAGCGTGCTCGCCACTGTTCTGAAGTAGGTAGAAGGCTCTGGGCTATACGCACCAAGAGTTGTTCCCGACTCCAGCAAAAGATTTTTCGCTGCACATAGAAATGGGCATGCCAAGTGGTAGCAGGCCAACCTCCCACGGCCAGCAAGGTCAGAGACTGTACCCGCTGTGGGTAACGGCAGGCAAAAAGATAAGCGGCCACCCCGCTCAAGCCGTGGCCGATAAGATGAACGGGTCGATCCCAAGCTTTGAGATATTCGTATAGCAGCGTGATTACAGTCTCCAGGCTACAAGGCTCATCCTGGGTTTGGTGGTACTCCCAGTAGGCTATCCGAAAGCATTTCCCCAGGGATCCTAATAAAGGCTGATCAAAGAGCTTGAGACTGGGAGAAATGCCCAGATACAGGGCCTCAAAAGCGAGCGCAGAAGCGGAGCTTAAACTCATATTCGCTATTCCATCTCGACTGTTAAAACCATCAAGGCTGCTAGCCAAACAAAAGATCTACAAAGTCCACTAGCCAGAAACCAACCGGCAAAGTGCGGTTGAACCATGCAATTGTGAACAGTGCAATTGCCATTGGAAAATGCGGCCCAAAGGATCCGAGCCGATCTGGATAGAGGAGAGGGGACAATACCCCTCTCCTTTCTGCAGATCCCCGAACCAGGGAGCCTCAAACCTCATTCACAGCCCAGGCAAAATCTGGGCCAACACGTCCGCACTGTTCAGGAGCATGTAGGCAAACAGGGCACCGCCAACGCCGCCCACCAGAAACCCTCCCGCCAACTGGCTCCAGCCGGCACGGGTGCGCAAGTTTTCGGGCAAGTCCTCCGATCCTGCCGGTACTCGCACCGGCTGAGGGGATCCCTGCGATTCCGCCATCAGTTGCACTCCCGGCGTCGGATAGGCCACCTCTCCATAGGGGGTGTTCACCACCGCCACCAGCCGCGAGCGCGGAAAAGAGACTCGTCCATAGATCGAAAGACAAACCGTTAGGATCAGCACCAGACCAATGGCCGCCAGCGTACCTGCCGTCAGGGCTTGCTCCGAATTCCGCAGCGGACTCAACTTGTAAAACGGCCCCACCAGGAAGTACCCATGGGCCATGCCGATCTCCAAACCGCGCAGGAAAGGCGACAAGCCCTCCCGGTAGATGGGCAGGTTTTGCAGCAGCAGCAGGGTGAGATCGCCCTGGTTTACCGGCGTGTCCAAGTTGCCCACCTGGGGATCTGTGGCTCGCACCCAGCCCCCGCGCTGGAAGTCAAAGCCGCTGGCCGCCGCCCGCGCCCGGATGGCATGCCAGATGTGCCCCGCCAAAAACAGGATCCCCAAGACAAAGTGGGCTGTAGCCAACCAGGTACGGCTGCTTACAATTCCCCTTTCGTCAGCGGCCAGCCCCAGCGGCCCGTAAAAAGCCGCAGGGTAGGCGATCTCATTGACGCTGACAAAATAGGCCGCCAAGATGCCCATGTAAGCCAGGGCCCCCAGGCTGTAGGAGAGGTAGGCTTCGCCCGAGTAGATCAAGACTTGCTTGGCCCAGGCAAAGGGGCGCGTGGCTATGTGCCACCATCCCCCCAGCACGCAGAGCAGGCCCACGTAGATGTGTCCCCCCACCAGGTCTTCCAGGTTGTCCACGGCGGCCATGCCCTGCTGACCCATCAGCGGCGTCAAGTAGGCGAAGATCCGCAGCGGATTGAGGGTGGGATCCGCAACGATCCGCACGCGGCCCAGGTTGGCATCGTACAGCCCTCCCCAAAAGAGAGCCTTGGCCACCAGCAGCCATGCACCCAGCCCCAGCAGCAGCAGGTGGATGCCGAGGATGGTGGTCATCTTGTCGTCATCTTCCCAGTCGTAGCCGAAAAACTCGGCAAAGGTTTTCCCCTTGCTCAGCACCTCTGGTCCCAAAAGGGCATGGAAGATCCCTCCTGCCCCCAGCACTGCCGAGGCAATTAGGTGCAGAACGCCCACGACAAAAAAGGGATAGGGATCCGTAACCACCCCTTCTGCGTTGACGCCGATGCCCAAGCTGGCCAGATGGGGCAACAAAATCAGCCCCTGGCTGTACATAGGTTGATTTGGATCCCAGTGGGCCACCTCGAACAAGGTCATGCCGCCGGCCCACAGCATGATCAGCCCCGCATGGGCCACGTGGGCCCCCAGCAGCTTTCCGGATAGGTTGAGCAAACGAGCATTCCCTGCCAACCAACTGACCTGAGGGGATCCCTCAGCAGAAGTAGGCGATGAAGATAGAACTGCGCCGGTCATGACAAACTCCCACAGTATCAATGACAAGTTAAGAAGCCGGGTTTGAATTACAGATTGAAGAGCGTTTTTAGTTTAGCCGTCCACTCTTTAATTCGTTTTTCCGTCAGCTCTGGTTGGTTATCTTCGTCCAGAGCAAGGCCGACAAACTCACCGTCAACCACTCCCTTAGACTCGTTGAACTCGTAGCCTTCTGTAGGCCAGGAGCCGACATTTTTGCCGCCACGCTCGGCAATTTTTTCGGCCAGGATCCCCATGGCATCTTGAAAGTTGTCGGGATAGCCCAACTGATCCCCAACTCCAAAGTAGGCTACCGTCTTACCGGAAAAATCGATCTCATCCAAATTTGGGAAAAAACCATCCCAATCAGCCTGAAGCTCCCCAATATTCCAAGTTGGACAGCCGATGATTAAGTAGTCGTACTTCTCAAAGTCCTCAATGTTGGCCTCGGCAATGTCAATTAAATCTACATTGTCTTCGCCCAGCTCTTTTTGAATCATCTCGGCAGCTCTTTCGGTATTTCCGGTTTGAGTGCCGAAAAATAGACCTATTTTTGCCATTGCTCCTACCTCGAAACTGCAAGTGCGAAGCTCAAAATCAGATGGCTAGATAGTCAATGCCTTCAGCGTGCCGTTAGGCCTGCTGTGCAGCGAGCTCTACTCTGCCGGTACGGAAATTGAATCCTCGGGCTTTCAGGGCATGGAAAAGGTGGCCCTGAAGGAAGAAAAAGGCCAGCCAAAAGTGGGCATTGGCCAGCCAAACCCTAGACGTGAGAGCCTCTCCTTGCTCAAAAAAGGGATAGCGATCCAAGCCCACCTGAAGCAGCGGCCCATAGAAAACTTCGGGATAAACCACTGGGTTAACCGCAACAAAATAGGCAGCAATAAACCCCATCAAGGCCAAAGCTCCCAGGCTGTAGGAAAGATAAGCCTCTCCCGACCAGACAAAAATTCGCTCTGCCCAGCCAAAAGGCTTGGTCACGATATGCCAAATGCCCCCCGCCACCAAGAGCAAGCCCAGCCAGAGGTGGCCGCCCACCACGTCTTCCAAAGTGTCCACCCCTGCTATCCAATGGCGTCCTTCCGCGCCCAACAGGTGCCCAAACGGATTCCAATTGGGAAGGATGGTGCGCACCTCTCCCACCCCAGGGTCAAACAATCCGCCAAACACTGTTGCCTTAAGCACCAGCAGCCATGCCCCCAGTCCCAGCAGCACCAGGTGGATCCCTAGGATGGTGGTCATCTTGTTTTTGTCCTGCCAGTCATAGCTAAACAGGGGGAAGGCTTTGGCCTCCAGCACCGCCGGCCCCCGCAGGGCATGAAAAATACCGCCAAACCCCAAAAAAGCAGAGCTAATCAGATGTACGGCCCCCACCGCAAAGTAGATACCGGTATCCAGAATTTCCCCGCCGGATCCCACTCCCAGCCCCAAGCTGGCCAAGTGGGGCAACAGGATTAGCCCCTGCTCGTACATCGGCTGGGTCGGGTCAAAATTGGCCAACTCGAATAGGGTCATGATACCGGCCCAGAGAACGATGAGCCCGGCATGGGCCACGTGGGCCCCCAACAGTCGGCCAGAAAGATCGGTCAAACGGGCGTTGCCCGCCCACCAGGGGATCTGCTTTTGCAAGTTAGATTGGCCTTCTTGCGCTGATGTCGTCGCTGTCATATCCGTCTCTCCTGACTTCCCGAGTTCCTTCCAGAAAAAGGCCAGAGACCTCGCCTCAAGCCCGGCCCTGGCCTCCTGGACACATCCTTTCGAGACACGCGACCACTATTGATATTAAATCTCAATAGCGATCCCTGATATACTCTAAACTTATTGAGAAAAACTATCAAGTTCAAGAAGTTAATTTTTATTAACAACCAGAAACGATGGCAAAAAGTCCCAAGGGCTCCCCTCTAGGGAACCAGTTGGGGGAAAGAGCAAATTGTAAGCAATTACAAAAAATCTTGATTTTCTTAAGACTAAGTCTCAACAACTGGATTACAATGGGGCATCATTCAGCCAAGCCAGACAGGGCTGGGAGGAAAGGAGTCAGTGCATATGTCGGGGCATCTCAAGCTTTGGACAGGTATAGGACTTTACATTTTGGTGAGCGGGGCTGCGTGTGGGGAAACTCGAAGGGAGCCTTCTACTGGGAGCACTGGAGGCGATCCGCCAGTTCTGAGCGTGGCTTCGACGAATCCGGAGTGCCGGCCCATCCCTGTGGAAGGGGGTGGGGAGGGAGGAGAGGAAGGGGGAGGTTCTCTGGGCTTAGGCTCCACCCGGCCAGCGGTAGTGCTCGCTCCCGAACAGCAGTTTCAAGATCGCCAAATCCTCGTTGACTTTGCGGATCAGGTGGTGATCCCTGCCTACGAGCAGTTGGCAGCCGATACCCAAGCGCTGTCGCAAGCCATCCAGGCCTTTGTCAAAGATCCTAATCCGCGGACTTTAGAGGCGGCTCGCCAGGCTTGGTCTGTTGCCCGCATCACTTGGGAGGAGAGCGAGGCTTTTGCCTTTGGGCCGGCGGCTTATTTGGGGCTGGATGCGGATTTGGACGAATGGCCCCTGAACGAGGTGGAGGTGCTGGAAGTTCTCAACAGCGGCGATCCCCTCACTCCAGAGACCGTGGCCGAGTTGGAAAGCGGGCAAAAGGGATTTCATGCCGTGGCCTTCTTGCTCTTTGGCGTGGATAACAACAAGTCTTTGCAAGACTTTACCGAGCGGGATCGGGAGTACTTGGCTGCCCTTGGCCCAGTTTTGGCGGATACGGCGGCAAAGCTGCTCAAAAGCTGGACAGAGGGAGTGCAAGGGCTGCCTGCTTTTCGCGAAGAATGGGTAAAAGCCGGCGAGGGCAGCAAGAGTTATCTCACGCTGCAAGCTGCTGCTGAAGAAATAGCCCAAGGTATTCTCGGCATGTTGGACGAGCTGGGCAAGGTCAAAATTGGCGAAGCCTTCGCCCAGCAAAATCCTTTTCTGCTGGAAAGTCGCTTTGCCCACCATTCGCTGCCGGAGTTCCAGGCCAATGTGCGCAGCGTTCAGTATGCTTACTTGGGCGGATTTAGAGATAGAAAAGGTCGTGGCCTGAGCCAATTTGTCCGGGACATCAATCCCAATTTGGATAGTCAAATTCAGTCGGAGTTACAAGCAGCGGCGGCGGCTCTCCAGGGGATCCCTGCCCCTATCGAAAAAAGCCTTTGCGATGCCAATGCCCGTGGATCTATTACTGCCGCTATGGAAAAAATTGAAGACGCTTTCGACAGCTTTGCTCAGGAAGTTGTGCCGCTCCTGCAGTAGTAAGAAAGTCCCAAAAGAGCTGAGTTGCCGATATTTTGATAGCCGATGCGTCGTCTTCTCCAGATTTTCATGCTGGGATTGGCCTCTCTTTGGGCGGCGAGCTTTCTGGCTTTCCCCGCTGCCCCAGAGGGATCCCAGCCATTGCCCCCTCGAGCGGGTGGCGAAACAACCCTTTGGAACCGCACCTCAACAGCCTACGAGCAGCCGGCTCCCAACTTGGATCCCCGCTGGGCCAGGTTGCATGCCCTGGGGGACATCGCCTTTGAGGCTCGCTTCGTCACCGCTCCGGCGCCTGTTAACCCCGGCCTTGGGCCTCTGTTCAACAACAACTCCTGCGCCGGTTGTCATGTTAAAAACGGCCGAGGTTTTCCTGACAAGGGGCAGCGGGTCGTCAGAGTCAGCCAGGTTGGATCCCTGGATAGAAGCGGGGATCCCCAGCCTTTTGGATGGGAGGCCATTGCTCCTCATAGCAACACTCCCCCTGTGGCCGGCATCGGCACGCAGGTTCAAGAAAAGGCCGTTCGGGGCTATCGGCCAGAGGCCAAGGTGGAATTGCACTGGGTAGAGCAGACCAGAGAGTACGCCGACGGAACTCCCTACAGGCTGCGTTCTCCTGTTGTAAAGCTGTTAACTCTGGAGGGATCGCCCATCGATCCTGTCCTCATCTCCCTGCGGATCCCCCAGCCGGTGTTTGGAGCGGGCCTACTGGAGGCCGTTCCCGCTTCTAGGATCCTGGCAGCAGCCGATCCTGACGACGCCGATGGGGATGGCATCTCTGGCCGCCCCAACTTGGTTTGGGATCAAGAGCAGCAGCGTCTGGTGCTGGGACGGTTTGGTTGGAAAGCCAATACCCCCAACCTCAGGCAACAAACTGCGGCCGCCTACGCCAACGATATGGGTGTTACGAATCCTCTCTTTCCTGCCGGGGATGGCGGCCAAGACATTGACGAGGCCACTCTCAAAGCAACAACCGTTTACGTGCAAACCCTGGCCGTGCCTGGCCGCGCCCTTTGGCAGGATCCCCAAGTTCAGCGAGGGGAAAAGCTCTTCGTCCAAGCCCAATGCGCCAAGTGTCACCGACCAGAGCTACAAACCGGCATTCATGAGATCCCTGCCCTGGCCAACCAAGTCATCCACCCCTACACCGATTTGCTGTTGCATGACATGGGCGAAGGACTAGCAGATGGCCGCGCTGACTTCGAGGCCACGGGCCGAGAATGGCGCACCCCCCCTTTGTGGGGCATCGGCTTGTCGCAGACAGTTCTGCCCTCCTCCGGCTATTTGCACGATGGCCGCGCCCGCAGCCTCGAGGAGGCCATTCTCTGGCATGGGGGAGAAGCTGAACGCTCCCGCGAGATCTTTAAAAATATGGCTGCTGAAGACAGAGAAGCCCTGCTCTATTTTCTTCGATCCCTCTAGAGCTCTGCCCATTTCCGCAGCAGGTTCGCGTAAACTTTGGAGATCAAATCAAAGTGGCGTGTCTTGCCCGATTCCTGAAACATCTGCTGCCGCACAGTCTGTAAATCAAAGAGGATCTCGCGTTCTTGCGGATCCCTAATTAGGCTTTGAACCCAACTGACGGCAGCATAGCGGATCCCACGGGTTACAGGCTCAACTCGGTGCAAGGTGGAAGCAGGATAGAGGATCAAAGCACCCGCCGGCAGCTTGTAGGCTTGCTCCCCCTCGCTACTCTCGATCTTCAGCTCACCGCCATCATAGTCTTCAGGGGCACTTAGAAATAGCGTAAAGGAAATATCCGTGCGCATCAGCTGATGCCGATCGAGCATCAGCGCATCGTCGGTATGAGTGCCATAGGACATTCCCGCTTCGTAGCAGCTAATTAAAATGGAATGAATGAGCTTGGGCCGGGCAGCCATCTGGAACAACAAATTACGCCCTAGAGCTGCCAAGATAATCTCCTCTATCTTCCGTTGCTGAAGGGATCCCTTTGGCATTTGCCTATTGTTTTTGACAAGCCTGGCATTCCAGCCTGCCGTCAGAGCACCATCCACAAATTCAGCATCGGCTATGAGGGACAGAATCTGTTGCAATTCTGCTAAACTAAGAACATCGCCAATACACAAGATCATTATCAACCTCTAAAAAGCAAAATACATGACACCTTCTACACTAGCAAAACAAGCCTTATGAAAATCATGCCTACTTCGAGCATCCCTCGGAAACCTTAAGCATCTAGCAGAGAAAGTAGAGATCTTTTGCCCTATGCAGCCACCTTCTGGTATTCGACAAAAAGAGCTCTGCGAGCTATTGGGCTTAGACTACAAGGCTGTTGCCACCGAGGCAAAGCGTCTGGGCTTGAGCACACATGCCTATCTGCAACAGAAAACAGGTTGGATCCTGAAGGATGAACTCTATTATCCGCCCGGCACTACCTTTGACAAGTCAGCAGATGGCGAGTCAGTAGGATCGTCCCCTACCCCCTCAGAGGATTTGTCCTCTAGCAGCAAAATCAATTCCAGAAAAAGGAAAGACATCCTCTCACTGCTGTTGTTGCTTGTTGTCCTGTTAGCTGCCATCTTGCTGGCCCGTCGCTTAGATCCAGAGGCAACTCGAGAATTTATAGCAAAACTAGGCCCCTGGGCACCCCTTGCCCTGATTGGATTACGCTCCCTGAGTATTATTATTCCTGCCATACCCAGCACCCTTTACTCCATCTTGGCAGGAGCCCTCTTTGGATTTGGATCGGGAATCCTTTACATTGCAATTGCTGATTTTATCTCTTGTACACTTAACTTCTACCTAGCCAGAAAGTTTGGTAGAGACCTAGTACAGCGAGTAGTTGGGCGACAATGGATGTACAAAGTCGATGCCCTTTCAGCTAACTATCTGGAAAACAATATTTTTCTTACAGCTGGTTTTTTAATGACGGGCCTATTCGACTTTGTCGCCTACGCCGCCGGCCTAACCCAAATAAAATGGCAGAACTTTCTTCTCGCCCTAGCTTTGGGCATTGCCGTCTCTACACCCCCAGTAGTGGCTCTGGGGGCAGGGATCCTAGAGCAGGGAAGGTGGCTGCTGGGCTTTGCTTTGCTGGGAATGTTTGCTTTGGCGATGTTAAGCGGCTGGCTGAGTAAAAGGCGGCGTTCTTAACTTGCCTTTGATAAAGTCAGAACAAAAGCAAGGTCAGCAGTGGCTTCTAACTCATGGGGAACATTTGCCGAAATTAAGACAAATATGCCCGGAGATAGAGAGATCTTCTCACCTGCAAGGGTTAAGACTCCAGTTCCTTCAATGACGTGGAGAGTAGCGTCCCTTGTGGAGGTATGCTCGGAAATACTTGTGCCTCCCGCCATACAGAAAAGAGTATGTTGGCAGACTTCACTTTTCCAAATGATCTTGCTGAGAACTCCTTCCACAGAATAAGCAATGTGATCTTTGAGCTGCAAAAAAGGTGACTCAGGGGAGACAAGAGACATCATTAAGCCTCCTTCTTGGCAATCAGTATGATGTAGCCTAGGTTATTTCGATATCGGCTAAAGATTTGCTTCATAGATAAGATCCGCTGCCGGATTACAGGACGTGTAAGCACATTCCACACCATAGTTAAGAGCGTCGGCAATCCTTCCTCTGTAGCAATAGCAACGGGATTGAGCAAAGTTAAGGGGCCGGTGGCATACTGGACAACCGTAAGATTTGCTTGCTGAACAGTTGCAAGCCAGCTGTCAGTAGATAAAGGATTGGCATTGACATGGATTACGGAGGATAACTCCTTGCGGATAGCGTCGCTGTTGGATCCCTCAACTCGCAGCTCATGGCTGAGGAACTTACCCCCTGGCTTGAGGCAATTGTAAATCCCTGACAAAATCTTAGATTTTCCTGCATCGGACTGCATTGTTAAAATAGCTTCCGCCAAGACATAGTCAAATTTCTGATCGATTTGATCTAGGTGAAAGATATCGCCCTCGAGGATCTCAACTTGGCCGGCTAGCCCTGCTGCAGAAACATTAGCGCGAGTGCGAGCAATGTTATCTGGATTTTTCTCAATGCCGGTAACATGTATGCCATAGCGCTTTGCCAATCGAATAGCCGTGTAGCCAAGGCCTGAGGCAAGTTCCAGCACAGTTTCTCCTCGACGGAACTCGGCAAACTTGAAGAGCCGTTCGGTAGCGCCAAAGCCCCCCGGTCGAAGTGCCTTTTTACCTGCCGCAGCCAGTACCTGGTGTCCAGGTGCATTTTTTGAGTCCAGCTTAGACATAGGTAACTCCAAAAAAGATACAGCCTTTTAATTTAAAATAGGGTACAGGTATTCAAGAGGAAGGAGAGAAAGGAATGCCGACTCATTCTTTGGATTTGCGGCAAAGAGTTGT